>JAWXTX010000019.1:0-32770 GCA_044433165.1 Ferrimonas sp.
TCCACCAAATCCAGAACCATGCCTTGGCGTAAGATCCCTTATTCGGTAAGGGCAATGCCCACCAAATGTGCATGAGCCGGCTGTTGGCTGAGGGCTTGGCGACCAATAAAGTTGCGTTCGTTTGGTTCCCAAGCAATGGTCCAGCCCATATTCGCCGCTAATGGGCTGGTGTGTTGGTCCATTTCTTGGCCGTACAAATTTAAGCCAGCTTCAAGGCGTAACGTATCGCGTGCGCCAAGCCCAATCGGGGGCACCCCCGCGGTTCTTAGCGTTTGCCAAATCGCACCAGCTTGGTGTTTTGAAACCAAAATCTCATAGCCCAGCTCACCGGTATATCCAGTATTAGCAACAAAAAGCGGGCCGAGTTCCAAGCCAAAAAAGGGAGGCATAGCCTGTACTTTCGCGCGTTGTTCTGGAGTGAGTAAAGCATGGAGGTGAGTGGCGGCGTTGGGCCCTTGCAGGGCAATCATCGCTAAATCGGGGCGCTCTTGCAGCTGGACGGCAAAATGGCTTGCTTGTTGTTGCAGCCAAGCCAAAACTGTTGCGCGGGTTGCGGCGTTCACGATCAGACGATAATGCTGATCCATTAAGTAGTAGCAGATGAGATCGTCAATGACCCCTGCCTCTGGATTCAACATGGCACTGTATAGCGCCTTGCCTGGTACGTTTAGTTTTGCTACGTCATTGGCGAGCACGTAACGCAGCATGGCTTGTGCATCTGGGCCGATGACATCAATGACGGTCATGTGCGAGACATCAAACATGCCAACATTACGGCGTACATGGTGATGTTCATCCAATTGCGAACCATAGTGCAGTGGCATCATCCAGCCATGAAAGTCGACCATTTTGGCGTGGTCATTCAGGTGTTGCGAATAAAGTACTGTTTGCTGAGCCATCTCGTATCCTTGAGCTTGCCATGTGCTGTCCTAGCCTCTGGGCGGGCGTCTTGATTAACGCAGGTTCTGCGTGCCTCTGAGGTGGTACGCAAGAGCGGTATGACACTTTTCTTGCGGTTATCGTTGGCTAACCAAAGCCGTCAGCCAATCAAATTATACCGTTGATTTTATTGATGAACAGAGTTGGCGACTGGCCATTGCTGAATCCACTGTTCAATGCCATGAACACCTTGGGGGGCGGTGTTAAGTGCGCCCCATTGCGTGCTCTAAAAAGCGCCGTTTTAAGGGGGTGCATCGATTGACCCAGTGCAATCCAAGCCCACGGACGGCTTTTTTTAAGGGGTGATCTCCTTGGAAGAGCCAATGAAAGCCGGCCATTGCGATGATCATCTCTTGTGCTGCGGCTTGACGCTGACGCTCATAGCGCTGGAGCAGCCGTATGGCACCAATGTCCCATAAACTGCCTTTGGCTTGGCTGAGTAGATCAACCAATGCTTTGGCATCCCCAAAACCGAGGTTGACACCTTGGCCTGCTAAAGGGTGAATGGTGTGAGCGGCATCCCCAATGAGTGCCAGCCGTGGTCGCACAAAATCTTGGGCATAGCGCATGGTTAAAGGGAAGCAATGGCGCTCAGACTGCACCGTTAAACGCCCAAGGCAAGACTCACTGGCGACCGACAGTGCTAACCCAAATAGGTCGTCATCAAGTTGCTGGCGGAGTTGTGATTGTGTGGGTGATTGCGACCAGACAATGGAACATAGATGCGGATCGGCTAAGGGCAATAATGCCAATGGGCCATCGCTCATAAAGATCTGCCGAGCAATTTGTTGATGTGGGTGTTGGCAGTGTACGGTGGCTACCTGTGCATGGTGATCATAATCTTTAAAAACCAGTGGAATTTGGCACTGCTGGCGTAGCCATGAGTGCGCGCCATCGGCCGCTATCAGTAAGGCGGCGCTGAGCATTTGGTTATTCTCTAACGTCAGCCATGCATCGCGTTCGCTAATGGCGACGGCTTGAGGTCGCGTGGTTATCAACTGGATGTTATGTTGTTGGCTGGCTTGTTGCTGCAGGGCGAAACAGAGCTGATCATTTTCCACAATATGACCAAGTTGCTGGCCGTTCACGAAAGCCGGATGGGGATCGGCGGCAAAGCCAATGTGGCCGATGTTATCTCGATCCCATACTTGCATGGCGCGATAAGGGCTTAGGCGGTGCTTGGGCAGTTGTGGCCAAACAGATAACTGTTGCAGCCAATGTTGGCTGGCTTCATTGATGGCACTGACGCGTACACTCGGTGGCGCTTCAACAGCCTCAGTCACCGGATGAGGCTCAATGACCGCCACTTGATAGCCTGCTTGAGCCAATCCTAACGCGGCAGATAACCCCACCATTCCGCCGCCAACAATAGCGACATCAACCGATTGCGTGTTGATCATCTCGGTTCCTCTCTTAATGGAATATTACCCTAGCGCTTGACGTACTAATGCGCGTTGCCATTGTGGTTTGAGTGCCATGGCAAGTAGGCCACTGTTACGTCCCAGTGCTAATAAGGGGGCCGATTGAGAAAACAGCCGCACCAAACCATGGGTAAAACCAATCATGCGGCTGCGATCTGGCTGCCGTTCATCCACATAATCTTGCAAGTACGACCATTGACCGCAATCTTGATTATTATCAAGCGCTTTTTGTAATTGATTGATGAGCGAAGCCACATCGCGCAGGCCAAGATTGAACCCTTGGCCAGCAATAGGGTGGAGAGTTTGAGCGGCATTGCCAATAAGCAAACAACGCGGCCAGTGCAGCCGTTGAGCATAGGTTAACGACAATGGATAATCCTGACGTTGCCCCACTTGGGTGATCCGGCCGAGTCGATGACCAAATGCGCGCTGGCACTCTTGGGCAAACTGGCGATCATCCAATTGCAGGCGCCGTTGCGCCTGTTGGGGGGATTGTACCCACACCAAAGAGTAGCGTTGCTGGCTCATGGGAAGCAGCGCTAGTGGCCCTTCGGCGGTAAATCGTTCAAAGGCCGTATTATGATGCTGTTTAAAACGAAGGTTGGCGATCAGCGCCGTTTGTTGGTAGTCATATTGCTCAGTGGCAATGCCCAGCAAACGTCGCAGGCTCGACGTTTGACCATCGCTGCCAATGACTAATTTCGCTTGCAGTTTCAGGCCATTATTCAATTCAAGGTGGGCACCGTCGTTCGTCAGCTGCAGTTGACTTAAATGGGCTGGGCAATGCAGCTGCACCGTGGATTGCCGTAATCGCTGCCAAAGAGCGGTGCCAGTAGTGGCCAGTTCGATAACATGGCCAAAGGCCGTCACCTGATGATCGGCGGCTTTTAAGGTTAGGCCACCAAAATGCCCTTTGTCAGAGACGACGATTTGCTCGATGGGTTGGGCTAAGGTTGCCATTGCTGGCCATAATCCCCACTGCTGCAAGTGGGCGACTGAGCCCGCGGTTAAAGCGATGCTGCGATCATCAAAACTGCTTGGTGCCAGAGACATACTCTCTTGCGCTTCAATTAGGGCGATGCTGAGCCGACGCCCGTCTGAGGCGTGTAATTGCTCTGCAGCTAAGGCTAAGGTGGCGCCAACCATTGCGCCACCTAGGATGACTAAGTCCACAGTTTGAGGTGTTGTTGAGTGCGTCATCGTTCGCTGCGGCTGGCCATTAAGGCTTCAATTTCATCAATTTCTTTGACGACAGCAGCTGTTAGATTGCGGTGGCCGTTGGCGGTAATCACAATATTGTCTTCGATGCGAATGCCGATTCCGCGCCATTTCGGATCTACGTCTGCATCAGGGCCAATGTAGAGCCCCGGCTCAATGGTTAATACCATGCCAATGGCCAGTGGCCGAGTATGGGCTGGGTAGCCGTAACAGCCCACGTCGTGTACATCCAGTCCGAGCCAGTGACCCAGCCCATGCATGTAATAACTTTTGTACGCTTCACTGGCGATAAGCTCATCCACGTTACCTTGCATTATGCCTAGTGCCACTAGGCCCCCAACCAAAATTTCAAGTGCAATGGCATTGGCTGCTTGAATGGTGGTGCCAGGCTTTAAGCTCTCGATAGCGGCTTTTTCGGCACTCAACACCAATTGGTATAAAGCGCGTTGTTCTGGGCTAAAACGGCCGTTAACGGGAAAAGTGCGAGTAATATCTCCTGCATACCCATGCAGCTCTGCACCTGCATCGATCAGCACTAAATCGCCCGCATTTAAGCGCTCGTTATTGTCGGTGTAGTGCAAAATACAGGCATTGTCGCCGCCACCAACAATGGTGCCGTAAGCCATTTCCTGTGCTCCATGCATAGCACAATGGTGCTTAATAATGGCTTCGAGTTGATATTCATACATTCCCGCTTGGCAATGGCGCATGGCCAGCGTGTGCGCTTCAGCACTTAATTGGCATGCTTGGGCCATCAAGGCGATTTCTGCATCCGATTTATGTAACCGAAGCTCATGCAATAGTGGGCGAAGATCATGCAGTTGGTGGATGGCTTTCAGCCCTTGACGTGCCCCTTTACGCAGCTGCGTTAACGCGCTTTGTAACGTTTGCTCTTCCATGCTGCTGTGGCCAAAACGCTGGTATAAAATCTGGGTGCCATTAAGCAGTTTGGGTAATTCAGTGGCCACCTCCGTGATGCTGTAAGCCGCATCAACGCCCAAGGTGGTCGGTGCGCGTTCGACGCCCAATCGCCGCCCATGCCAAATTTCCAATTGCGGATTGCGGGGCCGTAAAAACAAAATGGTTTCGGGTTGTTGGCCTTTACGCAATAACAACGCGCAATCGGGTTCATTCAAGCCCGTGAGATAAAAGAGATCGCTGTCTTGGCGAAAACGATACTCGGTATCGTTGGAGCGGGTTACTTCTGAATTGCCCCACAAAAAAACGGCGCTATTGGCTGGCAATTGCGCGAGCAGGCGTTGGCGATGAGAAGCGGCGAGGGCATTATCCATAATTCAGCAGTCCTTATTGGTCAGGCAATCGAGCACGAGCGCAATTTAATGCAACACCTTAGTCGCATCGTCTTGGGCATCTAAACGGCGAAATTCACGTAAGCATTCCCAAGCGCCAAGTCGAGCGTGCTCAACTAATGCGGCAAAGCCTGCTTCGTTTTCATCATTATCTTCTACTTCCAGTTCGACCAAAGTGATGTCGGTTAAGTCCTGGATCAGTTCTTGGACGTCGGCCGAAGCTTTGTCTAAAGCAGGCTGCACCATGGCTAAGCCAGTTAAAAAGCTTTGCACCCAATTAATGAAGGCTTCTAAACGATCGCTCAGCGGATCGTCGTCTTCGCCTAAAAGTGGGCTAAAACTCATCTCCGGATCGACCAGAGCGGTGACCAGTTCTTGATACAGTTCGATCACCAAGCTTTGCAGCTCCGGTGATAACGCCTCGCCATCATTAATCAGCTGTAGCAGTGGTGCCATCCACTGTGCTTGCTCTAATGGTACGCCGCCACAGACGAGACCGGTTATGGCTCCGTGGATTTCGGCAGGTAATACTGCCAACTTGTCATTGTCCAACGCGGTTTGCAGCTTGCTAAACAGCAGCATGGAAGTGGATTTCATAACGAACAGATTCCGAGGCTAAAAACTCCATTCATGCTATCATGAGCCACCCTATCGCTCCAACGAGCATAACTGGACCTTTGTAGAGGCCAATAGGGAAGCTTGAATAAAGGTAATTGCATGAGCCACAACACCCCTGACACGATTGATATTACGGTTCTTGGGCGCAAGTACACAATCGCTTGCCCGCTGGAAAAACGCGCCGAGCTACAAGGCATTACGGCAGAATTAAACAGCCGTTTGCAGGCATTAAAAAAACGCACCGGTAGTACCAGCATGGAGCACATGATGGTAATGGTGACGTTGAATTTGTTGCGTGAACAAATGGAAGCTAAGAGCGCCCATGCCCATTTGCAAGGCCAGTTGCATGAGCGATTAAAGTCGTTAGAAGTAACAATCGACCAGCGTTTGTCCGACCGACACACAAATCCAAAAAAAGCGGTTGAACCAGACGAAGAAGCTTCATAGACTTAGTCGGTAGGCTATGAAAAGCGCATGCGGTTTTCTATGCTTACTAGGCTCCCTGAAGTGTTCGCCAGTGAATAACGTCCCTGGCCGATGCTTTTTAACCTAGGGTATTTGTCTCGTGCGGCTGTGCATGCTCGGTTCGGCCGAGAAGCCGAAAGCACAATCTACAGATGCCCGCCTTGAATTTTCGGATTCAAGGGCAACCCTTCGCAGCGGCACCGCGGGGAGCTTTTCCTTCCTTTACTTTCATGCGGAATTCCTCTTGTTATTCTGCCCTTGTGCGGAATTGATATCACCTACCACCTGCTGAGCCATTTCATGCTTTGAATGCGGCGATTAATCGTGTGGATGACTGGCGTAAAAGTCAGCGGAGGCGCACACTTGGCTGAGTGTTTGTCTGTGTAAGGGGCATTATGGCTATGCCAACATCAGCATTAAGTTCAGAGCAGGATTTACAGCGTCAGCTTTGGCGTCAACAGTTGCGCGCTTGTCGTCGTGCGCTTACCGATGAACAGCAAAAACAAGCCGCAATCGGTTTGGCTGGGTATTTGCCTGATCACCCTTGGTTGCAACACGCAAGCTATGTGGCCTTATACGTGGCAGCAGATGGCGAATTGGACCCACAATTACTGGCGGAAGTATTACATACTCGTGGTAAAACGCTGGTACTGCCGCTTCTGCATCCTTTTGCGCCTCAACAGTTGCTGTTTCAACGTTACCTCCCGCACATGGCCTTGCAATCGAATCGTTTAGGGATCTTGCAGCCAGCATTGGCCATGAACGATGTCGTTCCATTATTTCAAATCGATGTGCTGCTTATGCCAGTGGTGGGTTTTGATCTTAATGGCACTCGTTTGGGGATGGGAGGGGGTTTTTATGATCGCACCTTAGCGACACTTGCGGCCGCAGAGCGGCCGTAGTTGATGGGGGTGGCACACGCGAACCAACAGGTGCCGAGCTTGCCTGCGGCAGTTTGGGACATTCCAATGCAGGCGATAGCCACTGCCAGTCGTGTTTTGATGTGTGATCCTCAAGCTTCATCAGATCAATAATGCCGCTTAATTGGTGTTAAGCATTACGGCTCTTGGCTTTGAAATTCGATGTTATAACCACTGAATTTGCGTAAATTAATGACGCCAGTATCGAGGATCAGGTATTGGCCTTTTATCCCTTGTAAAACACCCTGTACGGTTGGTTTTTTATCAAAGTTGTGGCTGCTGATTTTTGTGGGCCACGCTTGTACGGGATACTGCAGCTGTATTGGATCTGGGGTTAAGATTTCAATGCTTTCGGGGCCAAATTTTTCACGTAATTGATTCAATGTTGGAGTGATTTTGTTAAGCAGTTCTTGCCCTTGCTGCACTAAATCAACGCTGGCGCCGTTGCCTTTGAGCATGGCTCGCCAGTTGGTTTTATCAGCCACATGCTCGGCAATGGCGACTTCAACCAAGCCCGATAGGCGCCGAGTGGCGACTTTGAGTAGGGGCATGGCCGTAGTGGCGCCTTGATCTAGCCAGCGGGTTGGCAATTGGGTATGGCGAGTGATCCCGACTTTTACAGCCGAGGTATTAGCCAGATATACATAGTGCGGCACCATGCAATGTAGTTGCCCCCAATCGGGTTGGCGACATGTGCCCAGATGATGGTGGCAGATTTCAGGCTTCATGATGCATAAATCACAACTGGCGAGTTTTTGCATGCAAGGAAAACAATGGCCTTGGGCGTAACTTTTTTTGGTGGTGCGTCCGCAGGCGACGCATGCAATGCGGCCATTAAAATGAAGTTGGATGAATTGGCCTAGGTAAGGATTTAATGGCCATTCTTGATCGTCTAAGCACAGTGCGTATTGTACCGGCTCCGAGGTGTCGGTGGTCGATTCGGCCAAGCGAATGGCCATTTTTCTCAGGTGTCCTTGCATTGGGATCTGGGATGGAGAAATGATGCGTTAGAGTTTACCACGGCCGATTCATTGTGCTTAGGTGATAAGCGCTGATACCAAGAGCAGCGGTTCATGCTGCTCTTAGCAAACCAATTAGATTACACGGCAACAGGTGCAGGGATAGCTGGGTGCGGATCGTAGCCAATTAACTCAAAGTCCTCAATGGCGTAGTCAAAAAGTGACCGTGGTTTGCGCTTGATTAGCAGTGTCGGAAAGGGCTTTGGCGTACGCAATAGTTGTTTTTTCGCTTGTTCTATGTGGTTTAGATATAAATGTACATCCATACCAAACCAGACAATTTCGCCCACCTCATAACCGCATTGCTCGGCCAAAAGCGTGGTTAGAAAGGCGAGATTGGCGATATTAAATGCAAGTCCCAGATAGGAATCGCAAGAGCGCTGTACCATGCCTCCTGAGAGTTTATTGGTGTTGGGATCAACGTAAAATTGGTAATGCTTATGGCATGGCGGCAGCGCCATTTGCTCAAGCTCTGCCACATTCCAGCCTTCAATGATAATGCGTCTGGAGGTGGGGTTGTTTTTCAGTAAGTCGATCGCTTGTGCTATTTGGTCAATCTCTTGACCATCGTCTGTTTTCCAACGACGCCATTGTTTGCCGTAAACGGGCCCCAGATCGCCCCATTGAGCGGCGAAGTTATCGTCGTTTAAAATTCGCTGTTCAAATTCGCTCAGCGAGATGGCTTTATCTGAGCCGTTGGGTGCTTGCGCGGCAAGAAATTTTTGGTAAGGCCAATCACTCCAAATATGGACGTTTTGTTGTAATAACTCTCGAATGTTCTGGCCGCCGGATAGCATCCACAGCATCTCTTTAAAGGCCGTTTTCCAATAAACCCGTTTGGTGGTAAAAATCGGAAAACCTTCAGCTAAGTCAAACCGCATTGTCTGGCCGAAAAGCGCTTTAGTGCCCACCCCAGTTCGATCCTCTCGATTGCTGCCTTGAGCCAGCAGTAAAGACAAAAGATCTAAGTATTGTTGTTCGGGATGCGTGCTCATGGGTTGGCCTTTAGGGGATGTTGGTGCGAATGTGTTGAGGATCAATTTTATCGTTTTATTTATATACAATGATTGATCTATAACTCAACCTTCTTCAATACATCGTCAACCGTCATCAGCTACAGTCTCCTCATGCCATCGACCAATAAGCTCGCTCGCGTTTGCTTCGGTTCCGCTTTAGCTTAATATTCGGTTTTTCCGAGTTGAGATTGTGATACAAGCGATTTTTTCAGCGATTACGCGGCGCGTATAATGTTGAAGGTTTTTTTACTATTTAAGAGGCGAAATATAGTGCAACAGCGCATTATGAACTTTTTAGGACAGCCCGCTGCAGGCGGTATCATCCTATTGATCATGGTTGTGTTCGCCATGACCATGGCTAACTCCCCGTTGGCCGCTGTTTATCAGGGCTTATTAGACTTACCAGTGCAGGTGCGTTTTGGTGCACTGGACATCAACAAGCCTTTGCTTTTGTGGGTAAATGACCTACTGATGGCAATCTTCTTCTTGCTGATTGGCTTAGAAGTAAAGCGTGAGTTGATGTACGGTGCTTTGTCTAGCTGGCAGCAAGCGGCGTTACCTTCAGTGGCTGCGATTGGCGGTATGATCTTACCGGCAGTTTTATTCTTATCCATTGCTGGTGGCGATCCAATCGCAGCCAATGGTTGGGCCATTCCTGCGGCAACAGACATCGCCTTTGCGTTAGGGATCTTAGCGTTAGTAGGTAGCCGTGTACCTGCAAGTCTGAAAGTATTCTTATTGGCACTGGCCATTATTGATGACTTATTAGCCATCATTATTATTGCATTGTTCTACAGTGGCTCTTTGTCCATGGTGAGCTTGGCAGTAGCGGCGGCCGCGATTGTGGTGTTGTTTATTTTAAACCGCAGCAATGTACGTAGCCTAACGCCATACATGCTGGTTGGTGTGGTGCTGTGGGTTGCGGTACTGAAGTCGGGCGTTCATGCCACCTTAGCTGGTGTGGTATTGGCGTTCTTCTTACCTTCTGATCCACGCGGTGGCCACGATTGCCCAAGCCATAACTTGGAGCACACCTTACACCCATGGAGCACCTTCTTCATTTTGCCAATTTTTGCGTTCGTAAATGCGGGTGTTGATTTGTCTTCGGTGCAGATGAGCGATCTGTCTTCGCCGCTGCCACTGGGTATTATTGCCGGTCTGTTCTTAGGTAAACCGCTGGGTATCATGCTGTTTAGCTTTATTGCGATTAAGCTGAATGTGGCGCGTATGCCAGAAGGCGTAAACTGGGTGCAAATGCTGGGTGTAGGCTGGTTGTGTGGTATCGGCTTCACGATGGCGATGTTTGTTGCCTCTTTGGCGTTCCAAGTTGGCCAAGCCGAGTACAGCGATATGGCGCGTTTAGGGATCCTAATTGGTTCTGCTGCTTCTGCCATTCTGGGCTACTTCATCTTGATGAAATCCGCTACTGCGCCACAGCAAGTAGAAGCGAAGTAAAAGCGTTTTGTCTATGGGCCACTTGAATTACAACCATCTGTACTACTTTTGGATGGTGCAAAAAAAGGGGTCTGTAGTGGCTGCCGCCGACGCGTTGTTTCTAACGCCCCAGACTGTAACTGGTCAGGTTCGTCAGTTAGAACGGCGCCTTGGCGGCAAATTGTTTGACCGTAAAGGCCGGCAACTGCAAGCCACAAAACTGGGGTTATTGGTGTTTCGCTATGCGGAACAAATGTTTAACCTTGCTTATGAAATGCAAGATCTGTTGGATTACACCAAAAATGAATCGATCTTGTTGGAAGTGGGCATTGCCGAAACCCTATCCAAAGCGTTAGTAAGCCGTTTGTTGTTAACGGTGATCCCACCGGATGGCAGCATCCATTTAAACTGCGTTCAAGCGTCTGATGCGCAACTTTCTCAACGACTTGAACAGCATAAATTAGACATGATCCTCTCCGGCAGTGATGCCGAGTCTTTGCAATATCCCACCATTTTGAGTCAAAAGTTAGGCAGCTGTGGCGTTTGTTTTTTTGCACGCCAAGCACTTGGTGGTGATTTCCCACAAAATTTAGCGCAAGCGGCAATGCTGCTACCGCAACGTCAATCGGCGCTTGGACAACAATTGCTGCGCTGGTTTGATAGCTTGAACATCACGCCTAAAATTTTGGGTGAATTTAATGATGTCGCTATGATGAAAGCCTTTGGCTGCAATAGCCATGGGGTTTTTGTCGTCCCCAAACTGCAAAAACAAGAGATGCTGGCAATTGGCTTGGTGCTATTGGGCGAAACCGAGCAAGTGCAAGAGGAATACCATGTGATGTTTGCTGAAAGGATGATTCAGCACCCAGCAGTAAAGCGCTTGTTAGGCAGTGATTTCAAACCCTTTTTTGCGGGGTTAGAAGGATCTTTCCCAGTCGCAACCCCATCTTGATCGCAGTTTTCGATCGCGCTTTTACGTCCATCTTGTAAATTCACTAACTGGGTGGGAGTATTTATCGTTCTCTTAACGAGGTAGCAAAGTGCGTACTACATCTTTCCCCTTAATCATTGCGATCCTTGGTGCTGTTGGCGGTTTAACCCCACTGGCCATTGATATGTATTTGCCGGCTATTCCAACCATTGCTCAATCCCTTGCCAGTAACACCGAACAGGTGCAGCTGACGGTATCGGTGTATTTGCTGTTTTTTGGTTTAGGCCAACTTATCTATGGCCCCATTACCGATGCATTGGGTCGGCTTAAGGTCATGAGCTTTGGGTTGCTGGTGTTTATTACAGCCAGTCTCGGTTGCGCTTGGGTTAGCTCGGTTGAGATGCTATTGCTGATGCGCGGCATACAAGCGTTGGGTGGAGCGGCCACCTCTGTGGTGATGATGGGCTACATTCGAGACCGCTTTAAGCATAATGAGTTTGCACAAGCGATGAGTGTGGTGATGTTAGTGATGCAATTAGCGCCACTTATTGCCCCAGTGTTAGGCGGTTATCTGTTGATTTGGGCCGGCTGGCAAAGCCTCTTTGGGGTATTGGCCATCGTGGCCGCCGTATTGATGCTAGCGGTATGGTGGGGGCTTGGGGAAACGATGCCGGCCAGTGCTCGGCAGCCGTTGTCGTTTCATTACGCACTGCGCACCTACCTAAGCATTATTCGTCATCGAACCAGTTTCTCTTATGTGCTGATTGGGGTGATTAATGCCGGAGCATTGTTTTCCTTTATTACATCCGCACCGTTTGTTTACATCGAATACTTTAAAATTGCGCCTGAACATTTTGGGTATGTTTTTGGCATCAACGTGGTGGCTATGATGTGTTTTACCATCATTAATGCACGTTTTGTGTCTCGTTTTGGGAGCACCGCCATGTTGCGTTTTGGGGTATTAACCACGGCAACAGGTGGGGGATTATTGGTGCTGGGGCATGTTTGTTTCCCAATGGAGTTATGGGCACTGATGATCCCAGCCATGCTGGTTGTGGGGCCATTAGGGCTTATTAATGCCAATGCCACCAGTTTGGCTTTAGTGCCTTTTGGTCATGCTTCTGGCTCAGTAGCGGCCTTAGGCGGTTTTATTCGGTTTACCTGGGGTGCCATTGCCGGTGCGTTAGTGAGTGCGTTTCATATTGGCACTCCCACACCGATGGTGACTATGATGGCCCTGTGCGGTTTGGGCGCAGTGGGACTGTTGTTCAAGTTAAATCGGCAGATCTTAGTATCAGCATGAGCATCATTAAGGACAAGGACGATGTCAGAACACACGGAGTTATCCATTCGCCGATTAAAGTGGGCTTGCCGACGCGGCATGCTGGAATTGGATGTTTTGCTTGGCCCTTTTGTTGAGCAATGTTATCGGCAATTATCGAGTGCAGAGCAAGCCACCTTTGAGCGCTTACTTCAGTGCGATGATCCAGAATTATTCGCTTGGTTTATGGGACATGAGTCTTGCCCAGATCCGGATTTGGCGGCCATGATTGCGCAAATACGCCAGCAAACCAGCGGCGGCAGTAAATGAGAAACAATCGGGCTAAATGATATCGCTGGTCATTCTGATGAGATTGCCTTGCCTAATAAGTTGATTGAAAGCATTTTAGTCGGAGCCTGATACCGAGTATTGTGGGCGCTAAGATTCGCCATCCCGGAAAGGGTGGCGAGCTGAACCGTTGTAGTCACCGCTGTATGCTTGACCTCCCGTCGCCTCCCTTTTATATTGCGCCCTCGTTTTTGGTCGAGGCGCGATCTATTGGCTGACAACCAGAACGTGTGTGCTGGAAAGTACGTTTTGAACGGTTTGTTCAAGCAGCCAGTATGCCGGATGATTATCACGCTCATTATGATGGCGTTGCCCGTTTTATTTCTCGACAGTTGGCTACCTAAGGGGGCTGGCTGCTATTGCTCATGAGTTGTCTTAAGTATTTTTATGCCCGCTTACGCTTCCACACATGCTTTTGAAAGGCCTTTGTCAGACACCGATGAATTAGTCTCTACGACTAACTTAGCTGGGGTGATCACTTACTGTAATGCCGCATTTTGCGAAATTGCGGGGTATCAGTCAGAAGAGTTGATCGGACAAAACCATAATATTGTGCGTCACCCCGATATGCCTAAAGCGGCGTTTGCAGATATGTGGGCTTTGCTACAACAAGGCAAGGCTTGGCGCGGTATTGTAAAAAACCAGACTAAAAATGGTGGTTTTTATTGGGTTGATGCTTATGTGACGCCCATTTATGAAAATCAGCAAATTGTTGGTTATCAGTCGGTACGGGTGAAGCCAAAGCGTGAGTCGGTTGAGGCTGCGGCGCGTGCCTACCAAGAATTGCGCCAAGTGGAGATGGGGCGAGCGCAAGCTGGGTCTTTCACACTAAACCCTACCATACGCTATGGGGCGCTTGCGGTAGCGCTTATTGCCCCATTAGTGGCTACGCTGTGGTCTTTGGATGGTTGTGTGCGTTATTGCCTGCCGGTGTGTTAGCGCTGCTCTTTCGTCATGAACTTATCGAGACCCCAGCTCAGCTTGATAAACTTAAAAATCAATATGACAGCATTAGTCGCTTAGTGATCTCTGGCAATACGTCTTTTTCAGTGGCGGATTTTCATTTGAAAATGCTTTCTGCCCGTATTCGTACGATTCTTGGACGTGTGTTGGACTCGGCATTACCGCTGCAGGGTTATGCTGAAAAACTGAGCCATACCACGGCTGATGTCTCTAAGGCGTTATGTCAGCAGAATCGCGACATTCAACAAGTGCGTGAGGCCACGGTATCCATGGAGTTAGCGGCTCAGTGTGTGTCATCAAGTGGCCATAATGCACACGAGTTAATTGATAAAACCTTACAGTCTTGCGTGATGGCCAAAGACACCATTAACCAAACTCACCGCAATTTGACGGATTTAAGCTTACAGGCAGAAAAAGCCACTGAAACCACCTACCAATTAAGCGAGCAAGCACACCAAGTGAGCCAGTTTATGGAGGAGATTGGTGGGATTGCAGCGCAAACTAATTTGTTGGCGTTAAACGCCGCCATTGAAGCGGCGCGAGCTGGTGAGCAAGGGCGAGGCTTTGCCGTGGTTGCGGATGAAGTGCGGGCACTATCGGCACGCACAGCCAATGCGACAGATCAGATCCAAGGCTCTATTGATGCGATGCTAAGCACGATTCAAAATTGGCAAAAAGAGATCATTGCCAATCAAGAGCAAACCTATACCTGCTCGCAAGTGGCCGAGCAAGGTACTCAGCGTTTATCGGAAGTGGAACAGATGATGGTGAGCATGAATGGATTGATTGGCAAAATTGCGGATTCCGCCAATAATCAATTGCTGCTATCCAGCGAGGTGAGCCAGCACATTCATTCCATCGCCTCTTCAGCCGAACAAAACTTAACGGCGACTCATACGGTGGCACAAAGCAGCGCACAGCTAAAAGAGCAAGTGCAGCAGTTCTACCAATTAGCTAAGCAGTTTGAAGAGAAGTAGCGCGCGATGAAGTGCGATTTATGCTGATCAGCCAGTTTTAGAGCCAAGCTTCATTCGTTTGCGTTGATTTAAGGTATCTGTATTGATCCTTGAATGGATGTCATGAACGTGACTAAGCGCGCTTATTGGATTGAATCTCAACCAACGCCACGCCTTCAGTATGGCCACTGGAGCGTGGCGTTTTTGTTGTGGGGAATGCTCGCAACTGGGCCGGATCTGTTGTGCTATCAAACCTTATTGCAATGGGGTTTGGCTGCGGCTGTTGCGCTGAATTTGGGTTGCTGTATACGTCAGCCGCAATCGGGCGTCTTGCATCATGGCTTTTTATTGGATGAAAGTGGCCATGGCTGGTGGCAGCAACGGTCATTTCAACTGAGCAGCTATGGCCGTTTATTGCCTTGGGGGGCGTTAGTGCACGCGCCGCCAGTGGGGTGGTGCTGGCTGTGGCGGCGCGATCTGGATGAGATCAGCTGGCGACGATTGTGCCGCGTGTTGCTCTCGTGTCAGCGTGGTACTAAAACCGTTGGCTGAGGATCATCGCTTAGGGTTGGATAATCTAAGGTGTAATGCAGACCGCGGCTCTCTTTACGTGCCATGGCACAATGAATGATAAGCTCAGCAACTTGCACGAGATTGCGCAATTCAAGCAGATCATGGGTTATCACAAAATCACTGTAGTACTGTTCAATTTCATTTTTGAGCATGGCGACTCGCCGCAGAGCGCGCTGTAACCGTTTATCGGTGCGCACAATGCCAACGTAATCCCACATAAATAACCGTAGCTCATGCCAGTTGTGTGCAATTACGACTTGTTCATCGGAGTCAGCCACTTGGCTCTCATCCCATGCGGGTAGGCTTGGCCGTGTTTGACACTGCCGTTTGGGCAGTAATGTTTGAATTTCCGTTGCGGCCGCACGAGCAAATACCATGCACTCCAATAGTGAGTTACTGGCCATGCGATTGGCGCCATGTAAACCGGTATAGGCGACTTCACCAATGGCATATAGCCCCGCTAAATCGGTGGCGCCATTGAGGTTGGTCATTACGCCGCCACAGGTGTAATGCGCTGCGGGTACCACTGGCATGGGTTGCTGGGTAATGTCGATGCCTAAAGTGAGGCAATGCTGATAGATGGTTGGAAAATGTTTGGTAATAAACGCGGCAGGTTGATGGCTAATGTCTAAGTACATGCAATCGGCTCCTAAGCGTTTCATCTCATAATCGATGGCTCGGGCAACAATGTCTCGAGGTGCAAGCTCGGCACGTTCATCAAACTCTGGCATAAAACGGCTGCCGTCTGGGCGGCGGAGTATGGCCCCTTCGCCTCGCAGTGCTTCGGTCAATAAAAAGCTGTTGGCATCTGGGTGGTATAAGCAGGTGGGATGGAACTGGTTAAACTCCATATTGGCAACTCGGCATCCCGCACGCCATGCCATGGCAATGCCATCACCCGAAGCAATGTCGGGATTCGAGGTATACTGGTAAACCTTAGAGGCGCCGCCGGTGGCTAGGGCTATAAAATGCGCTTGAATGGTAAAGACTTGGTTCGTTTCACGGTTAAGGACATAAGCTCCTAATACCCTTGGCGTTTCCGCCAGCCCTAACTTGTCTGTAGTGATCAAATCAACCGCATTAACTTTTTCTAGCACGGTGATGTTAGGGTGTTGCTGCGCTTGCTGTTGTAGGGTTTGTTGGATCTCTTTTCCCGTTGCATCTGCCGCGTGCAAAATGCGGCGATGGCTATGGCCACCCTCGCGGGTTAGGTGATAGCGGCTTTGTCCTGCAGCGTCGGTTTCGGTATCAAAATCGGCACCTTGTTCAATTAACCATTCAAGTGCCGAACGAGCGTGACTGGCCGTAAAGTGGACGGCCTCTTGGTCGCAGAGGCCTGCACCGGCCAATAATGTATCGGCGACGTGTGCCTCAACGGTGTCATTTTCATCAAATACGGCGGCAACGCCACCTTGAGCATAAAACGTTGAGCCATCCATCAAGGCGCTCTTGGCTATAACGATAACATTGGCGTGGGCGGCCAGTTTAATGGCTAACGTTAATCCCGCAGCCCCGCTGCCGATAACCAGTACATCGGTTTGATATTCAAGCGCTTGATTCATTGCGTATCATGATGAAAAGTGACAGATTTGGTCATGGTACCTCGTGCGGCGAAAAAGCCCTAGAGGGTTTCGTTCATTCCGAGCCATCAGTACTGCCCCAGCAATCCGATGCGTGGCAAGTGCCGAGCAATGTGTACGAATAAAGTGGTGATGGTGGCGAACTTTTTAATGTGGCCACAGTCTTAAACTACACCATCTGATCATATCGGCTGGTACCCACTAATGCGCCCATTGTCGGCGAGTGGTATGACGTAGTAGGAGTTTCGACGTCGGTGAAAGAACCAGTAACGGATCAACAATTGGTTGAACGCGTCCAGCAGGGAGATAAGCAAGCTTTCAACCTGTTAGTCGTGAAATACCAACATAAAGTCGCCCAGCTAGTGAGCCGTTATGTGAGGCATTCTGGCGATGTTGCAGATGTCACTCAGGAAGCTTTTATTAAGGCTTATCGTTCCATGGCGAACTTTCGTGGCGATAGTGCCTTTTATACGTGGCTTTATCGTATTGCGGTTAATACGGCTAAAAACTATCTGGCCAGTCAAGGACGGCGGCCACCGAGCAGTGACGTGGATGTGTCGGAAGCCGATTTTTATGACGGTGGGGAAGCTTTAGCAGATCAAACCTCACCAGAGCGACAAGCCCTGTCGGATGAAATCAAACAGGTGGTTTTTCGTACGATTGATAAGCTGCCTGAAGAGTTAAAAGTCGCCATCACGTTGCGTGAAATTGAAGGCATGAGTTACGACGAAATTGCGACCATCATGGACTGTCCTGTTGGGACTGTCCGCTCTCGGATTTTCCGCGCACGAGAAGCGATTGATCGTGAATTACAGCCACTGCTCGAGCAGTAAATTGGTACAGCGAAGGTATTCATAATGACAGAACACAAGCAACGCTTGTCGGCTTACCTTGATGGTGAGTCGGAAACGGGTATGGTGGATCGCATTCTGCAAGACTCGGAATTAACAAAGCAGTGGCGTAACTACCATTTGATGGGGGATGTTATGCGTAATGAAACCCCCGCTCAGCTGAACTTAGACATTGCCGCGAACGTGGCTGCAGCGTTGGCAGAAGAGCCAACGGTATTGGCTCCTCAAACACGGCGTCGCCTCGTGTTGCCAGCCATTGTGGTGCAATGGGGCAAGCAATTTGGTCAGTATGCGATTGCGGCCGGTGTAGCGGCGGTTGCTGTTATTGGGGTGCAGCAATACGGTCAGATGGATGCTCACTCGGTTGCTAACCCTGTATTTCAAACTCAGCCATTGTTAGGCGCTCCTAATTTGGCCAGCTATCAGGTGCCTGGTTTGGGGCAACGCAATGAATTAACTGCAGAGCAAGCCGCTAAAGAGCAGCAACAACGCGCCCACGCCTTTGTTCATGATCATTTACTGCAGCAGCGTTTAAACGGTGTTGTGGTTAATCCCTAACCATTGCGGTGGTTGAGTAGAGCGGGAGTAACAAGCGATGAGCAGGCTAATGGCAATGGTTCGGGCGATCACCGTTCGAGGGGCGTTTTTCGCGTTCAGTGGCGCCATGAGTGTTTGGGGAGTAAGCGTGCCTGCTGTCGCGGCATCGGCGGCCACACCGGCGGTTGTGACGGATTCTGGTGCGATTGATAGCCACGAAGTGGCACGCCAGTGGTTGCAGCGTATGGCGACCAGCCTCACGGAAACTCACTTCCAGTTTTCGATGATGCAAATGCAGCGTGATCAAAGTCAGCCTTTGCGTTATACCCATGGGGTGGTGGATGGCCAGCAGGTGGCATTACTGGAGACGTTAAATGGGCCCCTTAGTAGTGTGGTGCGTGTTGGCAGTACGGTTGTTTTTTTAGAGTATGGCAATCAGCCTTATAGTGTCGCCAGTGACCGCATTCCGGATCTTTGGCCAGGGGCGTTTGCCGGTAACTTTGGTGTTTTTGATAAGCACTACCAGTTTGTTTTAGCCGGCCGCAACCGCATTGCTGGGCGTGCGGTACAGATTATTAGGGTTATGGCGCTGGACGCTTACCGTTATCAATATCAACTCTGGTTAGATCAAGAAAGTGCTTTGCCGTTACGCATGGATCTACTGGATGCCAATAATAATTTATTGGAAAAGTTATTGGTGGTAGAAAGCCACCAGTTTGCTGAACCCTTGCCGATCTTAAGTGAGCTGCAAACGCAGCAATGGCCATCTATATTGGTGCCACCGGCCAATAATGTGAATGAGCGCTGGCGGTTTGGCTGGTTACCGGAAGGATTTGTCCTGCGTCATTATGATAAGCATCGATTATTAGGGTTAAATGAGCCGATTGAATACCTTTCTTTAACCGATGGCTTGAGTGATTTTTCGGTATATATCGGCCGTGCTGGCCGAGTGACGCTGCCAAAAAACATTGTCGCGGGTAACGGCTTGGGCTTAGCGTCTGCCATTCATGGTGATTTTGAAGTAGTGGTTGTGGGCAAAATGCCTGCAGAAGCGTTAACCAACGTGGCTGAAAACCTCTACCCTGCCAATACTCCGAAACAGTGAACTGACGATGTTAGAAGCGGTAGCCACAGTGGTGGCGTATTCCAAAGGGCAGGCGACCTTAAGCTGGCAAAGCCAAAGCGCTTGTGGTCATTGTCAGCAAGCGGATGACTGTGGCAGCGGTGTGGTAAACAAGGCTTTGGGCGCCAAGCAAAATCGGCTTACTGTGGCCGTGCCCATTCCTTATGAGGTGGGCACGCAATTGCGCATTGGCTTTGGGGAAAGCGACTTAGTCCGCGCGGCTGCTATGGTTTATTTACTGCCTTTAGTGGGGGCATTGGTTACATCTTTGCTTGCACAGGCTACGCTTGGCCATGAGGGCATGGTGATACTGATGGCACTTATCGGCGGCGGGTGTGGCTGGGCAACTGCACGAACTTGGGCGGCTAAACAAGCGCCCGCTATCACCATTTTGGGGCAGCTTGGCAGTGGCCGCTTAGATCCGTAGCCCAGCGGCTAAAAATCCGCTAAAATCGCCCCCCTTAAACGCTTGGGGTTGTTGACCTTTGGTGGGTGAGTCTCGGCATGAATTACTCTTACATACGCTGCGTTTCGGTGGGCAATCCTATCGCTAAACAGTGATGTCTGAGCGCTTAAGCTCAACAGCAAAGGTCAACGGTTCCTCCTATCACCTTATATACAGCGAAGCAGCGGCACAAATGAAGCACATTCGTAATTTCTCGATTATCGCCCACATTGATCATGGTAAATCCACGTTATCGGATCGTTTAATCCAGCATTGTGGCGGTTTATCTGAACGTGAAATGGCAGCGCAAGTTCTGGACTCGATGGATCTTGAGCGTGAACGAGGGATCACCATCAAAGCACAGAGCGTTACCTTGGATTACCATGCCCGCGATGGTGAAACGTACCAGTTAAATTTTATTGATACCCCTGGGCACGTTGACTTTAGCTATGAAGTTTCTCGTTCATTGGCCTCTTGTGAAGGCGCTTTGTTGGTGGTAGATGCTGGCCAAGGTGTCGAAGCACAAACCTTGGCGAACTGTTACACCGCAATCGATATGGATCTGGAAGTGATCCCAATTTTGAACAAAATTGACTTACCGCAGGCGGATCCAGATCGGGTTGCACAAGAAATTGAAGACATTGTCGGGTTGGACGCCATGGATGCGGTGCGCTGCTCGGCGAAAACCGGCATTGGCATTGAAGATGTATTAGAGTGCATTGTTAGCCAGATCCCTGCGCCAGAAGGAGATCCGAAGGCCCCGCTGCAAGCGTCCATCATCGATTCTTGGTTTGATAATTACTTAGGTGTTGTCTCGTTGGTGCGCATTAAAAATGGCCACCTTAAAAAAGGCGATAAAATCAAAGTAATGAGTACCGGTCAAAGCTGGGGGGTGGATCGCATAGGGATCTTTACTCCTAAGCAAAAAGACACTACCGAGCTGAAATGCGGTGAGGTGGGCTGGGTGGTGTGTGGTATCAAAGAGATCCACGGCGCACCGGTGGGTGACACATTAACCCACGCGAAAGGCGGTGCTGAAGAAGCATTACCGGGTTTTCAAAAGGTGAAGCCGCAAGTCTATGCGGGCTTGTTCCCAATCTCATCCGAAGATTACGAAGATTTTCGTGATGCGCTGGCTAAGTTATCGCTTAATGATGCTTCACTTTTTTATGAGCCAGAGTCCTCGGCGGCGCTAGGTTTTGGTTTCCGTTGTGGCTTCTTAGGCATGCTGCATATGGAGATCATCCAAGAGCGCTTAGAGCGCGAATACAACTTGGAGCTGATCACCACTGCTCCAACGGTAATCTATAAGGTGATCACGACAGGCGGTGAGGAGGTGATGGTGGACAACCCATCAGGGCTACCACCAATCAACAGCATTGAGACCATCGCTGAGCCGATTGTGGAAGCCAATATATTGGTACCTCAAGAGTTTTTAGGTAACGTCATCACCCTCTGTATTGAAAAGCGTGGGGTGCAAAAAGACATGGCCTACCACGGTAACCAAGTGGCCGTGAAATATGAGCTGCCTATGGCGGAAGTGGTACTGGATTTCTTTGACCGTTTGAAATCCACCTCTCGGGGTTACGCCTCGCTTGATTACAACTTCATCCGCTTCCAAGAAGAAAAAATGGTGCGTGTGGATGTGTTAATTAACGGCGATCGCGTGGATGCGTTGGCGATGATCACCCACGCCGATAACGCTCAATATCGTGGTCGTCAATTAGTAGAAAAAATGCGTGAGCTGATCCCACGGCAGATGTTTGATATTGCCATTCAGGCCGCCATTGGTAACCATGTGATTGCCCGTTCTACCGTTAAGGCGCTCCGTAAAGACGTGACCGCGAAATGTTATGGTGGTGATATCTCACGGAAGAAAAAATTGCTGCAAAAGCAAAAAGAGGGCAAGAAACGGATGAAGCAAGTGGGCAACGTTGAAGTACCTCAAGAAGCCTTCTTAGCCATTTTAAAAGTGGGAGAAAGCTAAGCAATGGCCACATTGTTCTCACACATATTGGTAATATTGACGCTTTTGAGCGGTTTGATCTGGGCGTTTGATCACTTCGTGTTGCTCCCTAAGCGCAAAGCCGCCTTAGCTCAGATGGAAGCCACTCAACAAACGCCATTGGATGACATCGCTCGCCACAATGTGTTGCGAGAAGGGGCGATTGCCGAAAATGCCCACGGGGTATTCCCCGTGTTAGCTGGGGTATTAATTTTCCGCTCATTTTTGTTTGAACCGTTTCAGATCCCATCGGGATCGATGATGCCCACACTGTTGGTGGGGGATTTTATCTTGGTTGAAAAGTACGCATACGGGATTAAAGATCCGGTATTTCGTTCTACCTTGATTGAAACTGGCAGCCCGCAACGGGGCGACATCGCGGTGTTTAAATACCCACAAGATGAGCGCATTGATTACATCAAACGGGTTGTTGGATTGCCAGGTGATCGCGTGGTCTATCGTGATAAAACCCTTTATATCCAGCCTCACTGTGATGCTGGCATGAGCCCGTGTCCGGCGTTGCAAGCGGTACCAACCGAAGTGTTGGCCGAAGGCGAGTTCCATCAAGGCGCCATTCCTTTGGTTACCTTGCAAGAGCAACTCGGTGTGATCACCAATGAACTGTTAATCAACCCTGTACGACGTGAGCCGGTGGGATACTATTTTCACCAAGAGGGCATGCCGGTGGGAGAGTGGCAGGTGCCCGCAGGCCATTACTTTGTGATGGGTGATAATCGAGACAATTCAACCGACAGCCGTTTCTGGGGCTTTGTGGCTGATGAACTGTTAGTTGGTCGTGCGAATTTCATCTGGATGTCGTTTGAGTTTGAGCGTTCTGAACGTGATTTCTTGCCCACTTGGGTACCAAGCAATGTCCGCTTTAATCGCCTTGGAGGTTTGGAGTGAATAACGACAAACTGGCGCGCTTACAGCGCGCCCTTGGCTACCAGTTTACGGATCTAAACCTGTTGCAATTGGCATTGACGCACCGCAGTGCCGCCAGCCGCCATAATGAGCGTTTGGAGTTTCTGGGGGATGCCATTTTAGGTTTTGTGATAGCGGATGATCTGTTTCAACGTTTTCCCAAAGTCAATGAAGGTGACATGACGCGGATGCGAGCAAGCTTAGTTAAAGGCGTTACCTTGGCCGAGTTGGCTCGCGAATTACAGCTGCAACCTATGTTAAAACTGGGTTCCGGTGAATTGAAATCCGGTGGTTTTCGGCGCGAATCTATCTTAGCCGATGCCATGGAAGCGATTTTTGGCGCCGTCTACCTAGATGGCGGTACAGAAGCAGGCCGTGCCTTGATTTTACGCTTATATCAAAGTCGCTTAGATGCCATTGTTCCTGGGCAACGCCAAAAAGATCCGAAAACCAGTTTACAAGAATATTTGCAAGGGCGTCGCAAGGCATTGCCGGTGTATTCGGTATTAGACACCCTTGGAGACGCGCACGATCAAACCTTTACGGTCAGTTGCGCGGTGGAAGAGTTGGCCGAAGCCATTATTGGTTCTGGCACCTCACGACGTAAGGCTGAGCAGGATGCCGCCGCCAAGACTTTGGAACTGCTACAGCAATGATTGAATTAAGTGAAATGGCCCCAACGTATTGCGGCTTTGTGGCCATTGTTGGTCGCCCTAATGTAGGCAAATCAACACTATTGAACCGAATTTTAGGGCAAAAAGTGTCGATTACCTCCCGTAAGCCTCAAACCACGCGCCATCGCATTATGGGGATCCACACCGAAGGGGCTCACCAAACCATTTTTGTGGATACCCCAGGTCTACACATGGAAGAAAAACGCGCCATTAACCGTTTAATGAACCGCGCTGCAGCCTCTTCGATTGGCGATGTCGAGATGGTGGTGATGGTGGTGGAAGGCACCAAATGGACTCCCGATGATCAAATGGTGCTCAATAAGATTAAACGGGGGGCGAATGAGCGCAAAACCGTTTTAGTGGTGAATAAGATTGATCAAGTCAAAGACAAGCAAGAGTTGATGGAGCACCTGCAATGGCTGCAACAACAGTTCCCCTTTGATGCGATTATGCCAATGTCGGCCTCAAAAGGGGGCGATCCGGAGCCTTTGATCCGGATGGCTCAAGAGCTGCTGCCAGAGGGCGTGCACTACTTCCCTGAAGATTATGTTACTGATCGCTCTCAGCGCTTTATGGCGGCCGAGATCTTGCGAGAAAAGCTGATCCGTTTTTTAGGCGATGAACTGCCGTATTCTCTTAATGTTGAGATTGAACAGTTCGCCGTGGATGAGAAGGGCACTTACCACATTAATGCCTTAATTTTGGTGGAGCGCGCTGGCCAGAAAAAAATGGTGATTGGTAATAAAGGCGAAAAAATTCGTACCATCGGCCGTCAAGCGCGGCTCGACATGGAAGAGCTGTTTGAAACCAAAGTCTATTTAGAAACATGGGTGAAAGTGAAATCCGGTTGGGCGGATGACGAACGCGCCCTGCGCAGTTTAGGCTATGGCGACGACTGAGCCACTCGCGCGCGCTTATCTGCTGCATGCGCGTGCGTATCGAGAAAGCAGCTTGCTGCTCGATTTGCTCAGCGAAAATCACGGCCGCATTGCGGCCGTGACGCGTATTGGTGGTAAAAGTGGGGCTCTGAAAAAAGCACAATTACAGCCGTTTCGACCACTGTTAATTGGCCTTTCTGGCCATACCAGCCTACGCACACTGGCACAACTGGAAGCGCCCACCATGCCATTACCTTTAAATGGCACCATGCTCTACAGCGGTTTGTACATGAACGAATTATGCCAACGATTGTTGCCCGAATGGCAAGAACTGGGCGGCGTATTTGAACAGTACCACCAAAGCTTGATTGCCTTGGCCCGCGAACAACATTGGCAAGCGCATTTGCGTTATCTCGAATTAGCCTTATTACAACATCTTGGCCAACTCCCTCGGTTAGATTACGATGCCCAAGGTTTGCCATTTGAGGAGACAGGACGCTATCGCTGGCAAACGCACGTGGGCTTTATGGCCACAGTGCAGCCCAGTGTCGATACCTTAGATGGTGCGATGTTGCTGGCATGGCAGCATCAGCAATTGCATCAAGCAGAACATCTGCGCCAAGCGAAACGCTTAGTCAGACAATTACTCGCGCCTTTGCTTGGCAAAAAACCATTACATAGCCGCACACTCTTTTTACGACAACGAGGACGCCATGAGCATATTGCTGGGAGTTAACATTGATCACATCGCCACCTTGCGTAATGCCCGTGGCACCGATTACCCCGATCCGGTGCATGCTGCGGCGATAGCTGAGCTTGCAGGTGCCGATGGCATTACCATCCATCTGCGTGAAGATCGTCGTCACATCACCGATCGTGATGTCATGCTATTGGCGCAAACCATCAAAACTCGAATGAATTTGGAGATGGCCGTCACCGAGGAAATGCTTGAAATCGCGCTGCAGGTTAAGCCGGAATACGTTTGTTTGGTGCCAGAAAAACGAGCGGAACTGACCACCGAAGGCGGGCTTGATGTGGTTGCCCAACAAGCCAAAATTACCGAAGCTTGCGGTCGTCTGGGTGCTGCAGGCATTAAGGTTTCTTTGTTTATTGATGCGGATAAAGCGCAGATCCAAGCGGCGCATGCATGTGGCGCACCGTACATTGAAATTCATACGGGTGCTTATGCCGATGCCGCCAATGAGCAAGAACAACAAGCGGAATTAGCACGCATTCAAGCGGGGGCCACGTTTGCGGCCGGTTTAGGTTTGGTGGTGAATGCAGGACATGGCCTGCATTATCATAATGTGCAAGCGATTGCTGCGATCCCAGAATTGTATGAGCTGAATATTGGCCACAGCATCATAGCGCGCGCTGCGCTTGAGGGGCTGGCGCCTGCAGTGCAAGCCATGAAGCAATTGATGCAGTCCGCCCGTCGTTAAATGGCCATTAAAGGGCTTGGTACCGATATTGTCGACGTGGTGCGCTTTGAAGAGCGCGTCGCGCGTTTAGGCGATAAACTTGCGCGCCGTTTGCTAACCGATAACGAATGGCAGCAATGGCAAGCTGCGGCTCAGCCAGCGCGCTTTTTGGCTAAACGTTTTGCTGCGAAAGAAGCCGCCGCCAAAGCATTAGGCACAGGGATTGGACGAGGGGTGTCTTTTCAGCACATGGAAATCCACCATACGGAATGGGGTGCCCCAAAATTGCGTTTTTCAGAAGGCGCGGCTGCTCGTTTTGCTGAGCTTGGCGCCAATCAATGCCATTTGAGCTTATCGGATGAGCAGGCGTATGTAGTGGCAACGGTGATTTTAGACGATTAGCGTTTGCTTTTATTGCAAGAACGCCCTGCACATAGTGCGGGGCGTTCTATTTTCAGCTTGCAGGCGTTAAGCGCCGGCAAGCTGTTGCTGCAATAAATACAATTTATCGAGCGCTTGGCGTGGTGTGAGGCTATCGAGATCCAACCTTTTTAATTGCTCTAAAACCGGATGGTGATTAGCTGAGGGTTGCTCGATGTCAGCGACAATGGCAAGAGGAGCCGCCTGCGGTTGCTCTTGCGCTTCCAATAGCGTTAAGCGTGCTCGCGCCTTGCGCACTACCTCAGTGGGCACGCCGGCCAAGGCCGCCACCTGCAAGCCATAACTGCGGCTGGCTGGCCCTTCTTGTACCGCATGCATAAATGCAATACTGTCGCCATGCTCCATGGCATCCAAATGCACATTTCTAACGCCCTCAAGTAATTCAGGCAGTTGGGTTAGTTCGAAGTAGTGGGTAGCAAATAAAGTCAGCGACTGTAATTGCGTTGCCAGTTGTTCGGCGGCAGCCCAAGCCAACGATAAACCATCGTAGGTGGAGGTGCCGCGGCCAATTTCATCCATTAATACTAAGGACTGTGGCGTGGCGTTATTAAGAATGTTGGCGGTTTCTGTCATTTCAACCATGAAAGTAGAACGACCCGAAGCCAGATCATCACTGGCACCAATGCGAGTGAAAATTCTATCAATCGGCCCCAGTTGCGCTTGGGTAGCCGGCACAAAAGAGCCAATGTGAGCAAGCAAGGTAATTAACGCTGTTTGGCGCATGTAGGTTGACTTACCGCCCATGTTCGGGCCGGTTACCACCAGCAAGCGTCGATCGGGATTCAGCTCAACAGGATTGGCAATGAAGGGATCTTTGAGCACCTGCTCTACGACCGGATGGCGCCCCTCTTGAATGTAGATCCCAATGTTATCAACCAGCTGAGGCTCGCAGTATTGTAGCGTTTCGGCGCGTTCGGCCAAATTTTGTAAGACATCCAGTTGCGCGCAAGCGTCAGCGCATTCTTGCAGCGCACTCAAATGTGGCAATAACAGCTCAAACAGCTCGTCATACAAGCGCTTTTCTAAAGTTAAAGCCGCACTTTGGCTACCAAGCACTTTGTCTTCATGAACTTTCAACTCGTCAATGATAAACCGCTCTGCATTTTTAAGCGTTTGGCGCCGAATGTAGTCGTTGGGAACCAAAGCCGATTGTGCTCGGCTGATCTCAATAAAGTAGCCATGAACACGGTTGTAACCGACTTTGAGGGTGGCGATTCCCGTACGGGCTTTCTCACGTGCTTCGAGCTCCGTTAAGTAATCGGTCGCCCCTTGCGAGAGGGCTCGAAGCTCATCCAATTCGGCGTGATAGCCGCTTGCTAATACACCGCCGTCACGGATCAGCACCGGTGGGTTATCAATAATAGCGCGGCAAAGCAGTGCATGCTGCTCTGGAAAATGACCTAAGCGCTGTATTAATTGACGCGCATAAGGTGAATCGATTTCAGCCAACAAACTATGCAGCTGCGGTAATTGCCCAAGGGCACTGCGCAGCCGAGTGAGATCGCGAGGGCGTGCACTGCGAAGTGCCAACCGGGCCAGTACGCGTTCAAGATCGCCTACCGGTTTAAGGGTTTCAGCCAGCTCGATATGCAAACCGCTCTCTTTGATGACCGTCACTAACGCCAAACGTGCGGTCAGTCGTGCTCTGTCACGCAGCGGTTGATGTAACCAACGCGCGAATTGGCGAGATCCCATGGCCGTGGCGCAGCGGTCTAATACGGCCGCTACGGTGTTCTCGCTGCCACCGGCTAAATTTTGAGTGAGCTCCAAATTACGGCGGGTGGCGGCATCTAATACAATATATTGGCCATCTTGCTGCTTACTCAGGCGGCGAATGTGTGGCAATGCGGTTCGCTGCGTGTCTTTGACGTATTGCATCAAACAACCTGCGGCCGATAACGCGCGTTCGGCTTGTTCCACCCCAAAACCGCTTAGGTCACGGGTACCAAATTGTTGATTTAATAATTGCCTTGCCGTGCCCAGCTCAAACTCCCATTCTGGGCGCCGCCGCAACCCTCTGCGCGCTTCAATCAAATGCATCGTTGCAAATTGCTCAGGATAGAGTAATTCCACCGGATCGGTGCGCTGCAATTCTGCTGCGAGGGCGTCATCGGTAGCCAACTCATTGACGATAAAACGTCCTGAAGCAACGTCGAGCGTGGCCAAGCCATAGTGGCCACGCAGTTCATAGACAGCGGCAATTAAATTTTCTCGGTGCGCAGGCAGCAAAGCTTCATCGGTAATGGTACCAGGGGTGATGATCCGCACCACTTGGCGTTCAACCGGCCCTTTACTGGTGGCCGGATCGCCTATTTGTTCGCAAATGGCCGCAGACTCGCCTTGTTGCACCAACTTAGCCAGATAGCCCTCCACACTGTGGTAAGGCACACCAGCCATGGGAATGGGCTGGCCATGAGCACTGCCACGGGCCGTTAGCGAGATATCCAGTAACGCCGCCGCACGCTTTGCGTCGTCAAAAAACAGTTCATAAAAATCCCCCATCCGATAAAACAACAGCACATCGGGATGCTGTGCTTTAATGGCCAAATATTGGCGGATCATAGGGGTTGGTTGATCGCTGGCGGCCGATGCTGCTTTTGCCACGTTAAGAGCCTCAAAAGTCCAAAGGGAGGATAATGGCGCTATGATACCGAAAACCGTGGTAACCGCCATCGGCACAGAATCTGAAGATTCTGTGAAGCAAAGGCTTGATACTGTATGACCATACAGTATACTGGCAACAACTTAGAGCCCTGTTATGTTAATGGGCTTCTATCCCGTTTAATCAGCTTGGTTTCAGGCATCGCGTATATCGGAGCATGACAATGGATGACAATAAACAGCGCGCCCTCAGTGCGGCGTTAGGTCAAATTGAGAAGCAGTTTGGTAAAGGATCGATCATGCGACTGGGCGATGCCACCACCATGGACATCGAATCGGTTTCTACGGGGTCTTTGGGCCTCGACATCGCGCTTGGCATTGGCGGCTTGCCTTACGGGCGGATTGTTGAAATCTATGGACCTGAGTCTTCCGGTAAAACCACTTTAACTTTGCAAGTGATTGCTGAAGCTCAAAAACAGGGTAAAACCTGTGCGTTTGTGGATGCGGAACACGCGTTAGATCCGGTTTATGCTGAAAAGCTTGGCGTGAACGTGAATGAATTACTGGTTTCGCAACCGGATACCGGTGAGCAAGCGTTAGAGATCTGCGACATGCTGGTGCGTTCAGGCGCCGTTGATGTGGTGATTGTGGACTCCGTTGCGGCGTTGACACCAAAAGCCGAAATTGAAGGCGAAATGGGCGACAGCCATGTGGGCTTACAGGCACGGTTGATGTCACAGGCATTGCGTAAGCTAACCGCTAACATTAAACGCTCCAACACCTTGTGCATCTTCATTAACCAAATTCGGATGAAGATTGGGGTGATGTTTGGTAGCCCAGAAACCACCACTGGCGGGAACGCACTGAAGTTCTATGCTTCCGTACGCTTGGATATTCGCCGCATCGGCGCTATTAAAGAGGGCGACGAAGTGGTAGGGAACGAGACCCGCGTAAAAGTGGTGAAAAACAAAGTAGCACCACCATTTAAACAAGCGGAATTCCAGATCCTATACGGTACTGGTACGTCTAAGCACGGCGAATTGATCGACTGGGGCGTTAAGCAAAAATTAATTGAAAAAGCGGGCGCTTGGTATAGCTATAAAGGCGATAAAATTGGCCAAGGTAAAGCCAATTCAATGCGCTTCTTGCAAGAAAACCCAGCGATCTCCGATGAAATTGAAGCCTTATTACGTGAGCAACTGCTGGTGAGCGCGACCCCAACCGATGAGCAAGATAAAGCGTTGGATGAGTCGGAATTGGCGTAAGCCATTCGGCCAGTGTGACGATGCGTTTTAATACTCAAGGGGGCCAACCAAGCCCCCTTAATTGTGCGGTGGGTTTGCTGTCTCGGCGCGATCACAGCCAAGGCGAGTTGCAGCGCAAAATGCGCGAACGCGGCTACAGCGATGATGACATTTACGCCGCTATTACGCGCTGTATTGAACTTGGCTATCAAGACGATGGCCGTTTTACGGAGCTTTTTATCCGTTATCGCAGCCAGCGAGGCTTAGGCCCTCAACGATTACGCGCCGCATTGCGAGAGCGGGGGGTAGCCAGTGATTTAATTGAAGCCACCTTGCGCCACAGCGATGTTGATTTTTTTGAATTATGCCGTGCTTGCCGCGAACGTAAGTTTGGCCTTTTATTGCCGGTAAACTTCAAAGAGCAAGCCAAGCAACAACGTTATTTGGCTTATCGTGGCTTTAGTATGGAGATGATCCGCTACGCGATGTCACAGGGCGAATAAAAAACAACCATTTTCGTCATCGTTTTTCCTCATCCGTATTGCAAAAGCTGGTTTGAGTCCGTGGGTTGCGGATATACTTCTTCGTTTAAATTAGCCGCTAAATCATGCTTGGGAACCCATAAGGGCGCCAACATGGTTAGATTCAGGATGACCGCATGCATATGACCACCGCTGAGATCCGCGAAGCGTTTCTTGAGTATTTTCGTTCCCAAGGGCATGAGCGCGTAGCTTCTAGCTCATTGGTGCCCCATAACGATCCAACCTTACTGTTCACCAATGCCGGGATGAACCAGTTCAAGGATTGCTTCTTAGGAGCAGAGCAGCGTAGCTACACTCGCGCGACCTCGGCGCAGCGTTGCGTGCGTGCTGGCGGCAAACACAATGATCTTGAAAACGTCGGTTTTACTGCTCGTCACCACACCTTCTTCGAAATGCTGGGTAACTTCAGCTTCGGTGATTATTTTAAACGTGATGCCATTAAGTATGCTTGGCACTTTTTAACCGAAGAGTTAAAGCTGCCAAAAGAAAAACTGTGCGTAACCGTTTACGAAACCGATGATGAAGCCTTTGATATTTGGCATAAAGAGATCGGCGTACCGGCTGCAGACATCATCCGCATCGGTGATAACAAAGGCGCTGAGTACGCGTCAGATAATTTCTGGACCATGGGTGATACCGGCCCTTGTGGCCCCTGTACGGAAATTTTCTATGATCACGGTGAGCAACATTGGGGTGGTCGCCCTGGCACGCCAGAAGAAGATGGCGATCGCTTTATCGAGATCTGGAACATTGTATTCATGCAATACAATCGCTACGTAGATGGCACCATGGAAGCGCTGCCTAAGCCTGCAGTCGATACCGGTATGGGTATTGAGCGTGTAGCGGCGATTTTGCAAGGTGGCCACTCGAATTACGATATCGATATTTTCCAAACGCTAATTAAAGAAGCGGCCGCGGTGATTGGCACCGATGATTTGAGCAACAAATCCTTGCGCGTGGTGGCGGATCACATCCGTTCTTGTGCGTTTTTAATCGCCGATGGCGTGATGCCTTCGAATGAAAGCCGTGGTTATGTATTGCGGCGTATTATTCGCCGTGCAGTACGTCATGGTAATAAGTTGGGCGCAACCGAAACCTTCTTCTATAAGTTAGTGGCCAAATTAATTGATGCCATGGGCGATGCTGGCAGTGAACTGCAAGCCCAGCAATCGATGGTTGAAAAAGTACTGCGCATCGAAGAAGAGAATTTCGCCCGCACATTAGAGCGCGGTTTGCAGATCTTAAACTCCGCTTTAGATTCGTTAGATGGCAAAGTGCTTGATGGCGCAACCGTCTTTAAGCTGTACGACACCTACGGTTTCCCTGCGGATCTGACCAATGACGTTGCGCGCGAACGCGGCATTGCCATTGATGAAGCGGGCTTTGAAGTGGAGATGGAAGCTCAGCGTCAACGCGCGCGTGATGCCGGCAAGTTTGGTGTGGATTACAGCAACGTTACCGCCATTGAGGAAAAAAGCGCGTTCACCGGTTATGAGCACAACGAGCAGCAGGCAACGGTGCTGGCCTTGTATGCCGATGGTGAAGCGGTGGCTCAGTTAGTGGATGGTCAACAAGGGCAAGTGATCTTAGATCACACCAGTTTCTATGCAGAAAGTGGTGGCCAAGTTGGTGACAGCGGTGAGCTGCAGTTAGCCAATGGCCGTTTTGTGGTGACTGACACCAAAAAATCGGCGGACGCAATCCTACATATTGGGGTGGTTTCTGGTGGTGATATTCAAGTTGATCAAACCGTTACGGCCAGCATTGATGTGGCTCGTCGCCAGCAAATTAAATTAAACCACAGTGCAACGCATCTGCTGCACGCGGCGTTACGCACTGTTTTAGGTGAGCACGTAAGCCAGAAAGGCTCGCAAGTGGCTGCGGAAGGTTTGCGTTTTGATTTCAGCCACTTTGAAGGGGTGAATGACGAGCAGTTGCGCACCATTGAGGCGATGGTGAACGCAGAAATCCGCGCGAACCATGCGGTAGGCACACGTTTGATGAACATTGATGATGCCAAGGCCGCAGGGGCGATGGCGTTGTTCGGTGAAAAATACGACGAGGAAGTCCGTGTGGTTGGCATAGGGGGATTCTCCACTGAATTGTGTGGTG
>JAWXTX010000020.1:0-31851 GCA_044433165.1 Ferrimonas sp.
CCCGTGCATTGATGTCGTCATCGCCCACAATAATGAATTTAGTGTACATGAACTGCCGTAAAAACCTCCATGCGCCCATCATGACTCGCTTTGCATGGCCGGGGTATTGTTTTTTAATGGTGATCACCGCCATACGGTAGGAGCACCCCTCTGGCGGTAAATAAAAATCTTCAATTTCAGGGTATTGTTTTTTTAATATGGGTACGAATACTTCGTTGAGTGCTACGCCAAGCATCGCGGGTTCATCCGGCGGCCGGCCGGTATAGGTACTGTGGTAAATCGCATCACGGCGCATGCTGATGTGGGTTACCGTAAATACGGGGAATTGCTCCACTTCGTTGTAATAGCCTGTATGATCACCGTAGGGCCCTTCAGCGGCCAATTGATCTGGCTCTAAGTAGCCTTCTAAGACGATTTCAGCGGTTGCAGGCACCTGCAGATCACAGGTTAATGCCTTGGCAACCTCGGTGCGGTCTCCTCGTAATAGACCTGCAAAAGCGTATTCGCTCATGGCATCAGGCACGGGGGTGACTGCGCCTAAAATAGTAACGGGATCAGCACCTAAGGCGACAACTACAGGATAACGTTCACCGGGGTATTTGGCTTTAAAGTCTTGATAATCGATAGCGCCACCGCGATGAGCAAGCCAACGCATAATTAATTGGTTTTTATTTAGACGTTGCTGACGGTATATACCTAAGTTTTGCCGTTTTTGATTCGGCCCTTTGGTGATGGTTAAGCCCCAAGTCACCAATGGCGCAACATCGCCTGGCCAGCAGTGCTGAATTGGTAATCGCGATAGATCAACCTCATCACCTTGCCAGATCACCTCTTGGCATTTAGGGCGGCTGACCACTTTGGGTGGCATGTTTAAGGCTTGCTTATACATCGGCACTTTAGCGATGGCGTCTTTGAAACCCGCTGGGATCTCAGGCTCTTTTAAAAACGCTAATAGCTCACCAACTTGGCGTAGGGCTTGTGGATCTTGGTGGCCTAAAGCCATGGCAACTCGTTTGGGGGTGCCAAACAGGTTAGCCAACACCGGCATGCGGTAACCTTTGGGATTTTCGAATAAAATGGCTGGCCCACCAGTACGCAGAACCCGATCACAGATCTCCGTCATTTCTAAATGAGGGTCGACTTCGGCTTGGATCCGTTTGAGCTCCCCTACTTGCTCTAAATGATGAATAAATGAACGTAAGTCGCTGAACTTCATAGGCTATTTCTATTCAATTTGATGGCTACAGTATACGCAGCCCTCAGAGCCATGTCTCATTGCTGTCATAGATTGGAGTATGCGGCTGCCATGGCTATTTTAGCTAGCATAAACATCGCCTGTTATTTCGATTCCTAGGGAAATGGTGCTTGGTGGGGAAGCACCAAGATAAAGTGAGGTAAGTCGTACTCGGCCGTAACTGGAGTATGGCTTCCTTGACAAGGGGAGTGGACCAGCTGAGTGCTTTGGGGTGGAAATTCTGTGGCGATTATTTCAGAGGCGGTCGTCTTAGCAGGGGGAACCCCCCAGAGGATTATTGAGATTGTTAGGAATACCATCTTGCCTCCACGCATACTAGGGAGGTTATAGAGTATGGCAAAAACAACAACAGCCAGCAGAAGCTGGCTGTTGTGTCGGATTAACGCGAATGACTATTTGGCTTTGGCGCGCTTCATCGCTTCAAAGAAATCATCATTGGTCTTGGTCATGGCCAATTTATCAATGAGGAATTCCATGGCCTCTATTTCCTGCATTGGATTGAGGATTTTGCGTAAAATCCACATTTTTTGCAGTTCATCGGCGCTGGCGAGCAACTCTTCTCGACGAGTACCGGAGCGGTTAAAGTCAATGGCTGGGAAAACACGGCGCTCAGCAATCTTACGATTTAAGTGCAACTCCATATTACCGGTGCCTTTAAACTCTTCGTAGATCACCTCATCCATTTTAGAACCGGTATCGACCAAGGCCGTGGCGATGATGGTTAAGCTGCCACCTTCTTCTACATTACGAGCAGCACCGAAGAAACGCTTAGGACGGTGCAATGCGTTGGCATCGACACCACCGGTTAATACCTTGCCGGAACTTGGCGCCGTGGTGTTGTAGGCGCGCGCTAAGCGCGTAATGGAGTCGAGTAGGATCACAACATCTTTTTTGTGTTCTACCAAACGCTTGGCTTTTTCAATCACCATTTCAGCAACTTGAACGTGACGGGTGGCGGGCTCGTCAAAAGTAGAAGCAACCACTTCCCCTTTAACTAGGCGTTGCATCTCAGTCACTTCTTCAGGACGCTCGTCGATCAGCAGCACCATTAGCACACATTCTGGATGATTGTGGGCAATCGATTGGGCGATGTTTTGTAGCAGTAGGGTTTTACCTGCTTTAGGCGGAGCCACAATCAGACCCCGTTGGCCTTTGCCGATAGGGCTCGCCAAATCTAATACACGTGCCGTAATGTCTTCTGTTGAACCATTGCCTCGCTCCATGCGCAAACGATCGTTTGCATGCAACGGGGTGAGGTTTTCAAAGAGAATTTTACTGCGCGAACTTTCAGGGCGGTCAAAGTTCACTTCATTGACCTTGAGCAACGCAAAATAGCGTTCGCCATCTTTGGGCGGTCGGATCTTTCCGGAAATGGAATCGCCGGTGCGCAAATTAAAGCGACGGATCTGGCTCGGTGAAACATAGATATCATCTGGGCCAGCCAAGTATGAGGAATCGGCGCTACGCAAGAAACCGAAGCCATCCTGTAAAATTTCTAATACGCCATCACCAAAGATGTCTTCGCCGCTTTTGGCGTGAGCTTTTAGGATAGCGAACAGAATATCTTGCTTACGAGTGCGAGCAAGGTTTTCCAATCCCATGGAATCGGCTAGAGCAACAAGCTCTGAAACCGGCTTCTGTTTCAGTTCGGTTAAGTTCATAGGTGGGTTCTTTTGATCGGTACTGCGCGGCTCATCATGGCGGCGCCGACGAGGAGTCATAGATTTAATTTGAGGATTTATGCCGAAACTCGGCAAGAAATGTATGTGTTTAAGAAGTTAGCACTATTGCCAGAAAGCGTCCAGTGGTTTCTGCTCAGATAATAGGCTCAAATTTGTTCTATTTGGCCAATGTGATTGGCTGAGCGGCATGCTTATTTGGTTTATTGTCCAATTTTAAAAAATGGCATTAATGGCATTAATGGCAGTCGGCTATTAATGCCACGAAAGAGCTGAATTACAGTTGCTCGTCAATAAAGGCTTTGAGTTGAGTTTTAGAGGCTGCGCCTACTTTAGTGGCCGCCAATTCGCCATTTTTAAAGAGTAGGAGAGTTGGGATCCCACGGATCCCAAATTTGGCTGGGGTCGCACTGTTATGATCCACGTTCATTTTCGCAATGGTCACTTGGCCCTGATACTCTTCTGCTAGCTCGTTCAAAATAGGGGCAATCATTTTACAAGGACCACACCATTCTGCCCAAAAATCGACAAGTACCGGCTGGGCTGCTTGAAGTACATCGTTATCAAAGCTGTCGTCCGATAGGGTTAAAATTTGGTTGCTCATGGTTGGGCTCCTGCGATTGAAGAATAATTAACTGTGCATAGTTATGGGACTGAGCGTGCCGACTTTCAACTTAAAAAGCTAATTACTTCTCTCGGTTGCAGTAATCGTCGCATTTTCTGGGATTGGTTGGCTTATCGATTGGCGATAATTTGACACTATCAGTTCCCAATGGCATGCGCTTCGGATATGCTGCCACCACTATGACAAAGACCCATTTATCCGACACTAAATTTGCCGATTTCCCATTGGCACCCGAGGTCGTAACTGCGCTCAATGGCGCTGGTTTCAGCCATTGTACGCCGATTCAGGCGTTGACTTTACCATTCATATTGAATGGCCAAGATATTGCCGGTCAGGCCCAAACGGGCACCGGTAAAACATTGGCTTTTTTGGTGGCGACGGTACATGAATTGCTGAGCCGTGGTATGCCAGCTCAGCACGATGGCCATAGCCCTCGCGCCCTGATTATGGCGCCCACGCGTGAGTTAGCGATTCAGATTTGTAAAGACGCAGAACCTTTGGCGGCTGCTACGGGGCTAACGCTTGGGCTGGCCTATGGCGGGGAAGGCTACGACGAACAACGGGCCCGCATTGCCGCTGGTGTTGATATTCTTATTGGTACTACTGGCCGTTTAATTGATTATTACAAACAAGGGGTTTATCGCTTAGATAACATCCAAGTCATGGTTTTAGACGAAGCGGATCGGATGTTTGATCTGGGTTTTATTAAAGACATTCGATACCTATTTCGCCGCATGCCTGCCCCTGCGGAACGTCGCAATATGCTGTTCTCCGCTACCTTATCGTTCAAAGTGCAAGAGCTGGCTTATGAGCATATGAATAGCCCTGAGCACGTTCAAATTGAGCCGGAGCGTAAAACCGCGAAGCAGATTAAAGAAGAGCTTTTTTATCCGTCCAACGAAGATAAGATGCGTCTGCTATTAACCTTAATTGAGGAAGAATGGCCAGAAAAAGGCATTATTTTTTCCAATACTAAATATTGTTGCGATGAGATCTATGCTTGGCTGGCGGCCGATGGCCACCGTGTTGGGCTGTTAACGGGTGACGTACCGCAGAAAAAGCGGATGAAGATCTTAGAGCAGTTTAAAGCGGGTGATGTTGATTTCTTAGTCGCCACCGATGTTGCTGCGCGTGGTTTGCACATTGCGGATGTCTCGCATGTGTTTAACTATGATTTGCCTGATGACTGCGAAGACTATGTCCATCGTATCGGTCGTACAGGAAGAGCCGGCGCTAAAGGTCACTCCATTTCATTTGCTTGTGAGCAATATGCGATGAATCTGCCGGCGATTGAGGCGTACATTGAGCATGCGATTCCGCAAAGCCGTTATGACAGCAGCGCACTATTAGCAGATGTAACGCCCCCAGTACGCACGGCAATTCACCGTCGTAATTTTGATCGTCAGGGAGGTCAACGTAATGGCCGCCAAACGCGTCGACGCAGTAGTTAACTCTTTAGTAGGCCGCCCTTTATTGGCGGCCGTTACATTAGGTTCAAACAGCTTTAGTTTGCTCTTGGCCACGCCAGAGCGAGGATTGCCTGTTATTGTTGCGAAACATCGGCGCAAAGTCCGATTAGCGCGCGGTATTAATGACTCAGGCCAGCTGCAACCTGATGCTGCGGCTGCGGGATTGGCCTGTTTGGCTTGGTTTGGGCAATTATTGCGTCAATACCAGCCGCAAGTAGTACGGGTTTACGCCACGGCCGCCTTGCGACAAGCCTCGGATTCAGCTGAGTTTTGTCAACAAGCTCAAACCTTATTAGGGCATGCAATCGAGATTATTAGTGGCGAGCAAGAGGCAAGGCTGATTTACCAAGGCATGCGGGCGACCACTCACGCGACTCATCCTCGCCAGCTAATGCTTGATATTGGTGGGGCTAGCACTGAACTGGTGTTGGGAACCGAACAGATTGAAGGTTTGTGTTCATTACCTCTGGGTGCAGTTTTAATGACGGATCGTCACTTTGTACGCGGGGTGACCGTTCAAGGGTTTGCGAATGTGGCGTTGGATTTACAGCAAACGATGGCCACATCGGCTCCGGCCATGCAACAGCTGCTCTTAAATGCGAGCAATGCGCCGCTGCAAGTGCTGGGTTTATCTGGTAGCTTTCGTGGTGTTTTTGAGTGGAACCAATATCACGGTCGACCAGAGATCCTTTACCGAGCGCAGATCCAGCAATTAAAAAGACGGCTGTTGCAGGGACCGATAACGCAGATCGAAGGCGTTGATCCGGAACGTTATGCCACTTTTGCTGCTGGCATCGCCATGATTGATGCATTGATGACGCAATTGGCTCTAGAACAAATTGAGCCTGCAGGTGGCGCGTTACGAGAGGGCCTGCTGGTTCAGTTAAATCAACTTTATTGGGATCAATCAGTAGCACCTGTGGCTGAATTTAGCTCTTAATTTTCGAACTTATAGTTTTTTTTTATTTTTCTATATCTCAGCAAATATCCGATCTGGATCACAATGCATAGGCCTGCTGCTAGGAACCTTAGTCGCATCGGCTACAGTTGCTGAACGCTTACCTTTAACTCCTAATCTGTTATGACGAATACAACCAATCAAAGTCCGCCTTCATTATATGGGCGCTGGTGTGCAGTTCCTCTGTGGATCAAAATTTTAGCGGGCATGCTATTGGGTATGGCGACTGGGATTGCGCTTGGTGAAGACGCCGTTCACCTCAAACCGCTTGGTACATTATTCGTTAATATCATTAAAATGCTGATTGTACCGCTGGTCTTTTGTTCGTTGATTGTGGGGGTTACCTCCATGCAGGACACGCAAAAGATGGGGCGAATTGGGGTGAAATCCTTTGTGTTTTATCTCTTAACCACTTCGGTGGCTATCTCCATTGGTTTGATTTTGGGTTACCTCTTTCAGCCTGGAGCCGGCTTAGCCTTATCCACTGCGACGATTGTCCCTACGGTTCAAACAGAAGCCCCATCTTTCATCGATACGTTAGTGGCTATTGTGCCCACCAATCCAGTGGCCGCTTTGGCGGAAGGGCAAATATTACAAGTGATTGTGTTTGCTGTGGCACTGGGGATCTCTTTGGTGTTGATAGGCGATCATGGTCGGCCGGCAGTGGCGTTCTTTGAATCTATGGCTGAGGCGATGTTTAAATTGACGGATCTAGTGATGCGTCTTGCGCCTTATGGGGTATTTGCCTTGATGGCTTGGGTTGCTGGCTCATATGGGCTGACGGTGCTGTTGCCATTAATGAAGGTGGTGCTCGCTGTATATGTCGGCTGTGCTCTGCATATCTTTGGTTTCTATAGTTTGCTGTTAAGCCTGCTAGTACGCATGAGCCCGATCCGTTTCTTCAAGCAGATCTCGGAGGCGATGATGGTGGCCTTTACCACATCCAGCTCAGCGGGAACCTTGCCTGTGTCGATGAAATGCGCCAGCCAATTGGGGATCAACAAGCGGATTTCCAGTTTTGTGTTGCCTTTGGGTACAACCATTAACATGGATGGCACCGCTTTGTACCAAGGGGTGTGTGCGTTATTTGTGGCGCAAGCTTTTGGCGTTGAGTTAACCATGGCGCAGTACCTCACCATTATTGCCACCGCAACCTTAGCCTCTATCGGAACCGCTGGTGTTCCGGGCGCAGGTTTGGTGATGTTAACGTTGGTATTAACCACCGTTGGCTTACCGCTAGAAGGGGTGGCTCTGGTGGCGGGGATTGATCGTTTGCTGGATATGGCGCGAACGGTGGTGAACGTCTCTGGTGATATTGTGGCCACAACCGTGGTTGCTAAATCGGAAGATGAGATTAACGAAATAAGCTGACCAGCCATAAGGTGTGTGAGTGGATAGCATCTATGGAAAAAGGCCTGCAATAGCAGGCCTTTTTGAATTTATCTGTTTTGGGATTGAGGCCTTAGATGGCGCTTAGTTGATATTATTTTTTCAAGATCTCAAGCAGATCGTGCTCAGTATTGATCTGAGTTCGCTCGATGATACGGCCTTGCTCTTGGCCATCTTGCAGCACAATATAGGTTGGGATCCGCTCAAAGTTAAATTGTTTCGCAAGGCCTTCAGCATCTTGCTTTTGGCGATCTACCCCAATATAGGTGACTTTTATCTGAGGGTTATTGGCTTGCGAGAGCACTTTGGCTAAGCGCGGTGTTTCTCGGTGACAGTCGCCACACCAAGTACCCATGATGACCATAATTTCAGTGGGTGTGGTAATGGCTGCTAATTGTGCAATGATCGCAGCATCACTTTGGTAGGCTTCGAAGTTTGCTAGAAAATCTGGCTGAATGGCCAGATCTGCTTTCGTTAAAATACCGGTTGGGATCACCGCGGGTACCTCTGATTGTTCACATGTGGCGAACAGTCCTTGTGACTCGGACGCCTCAAAGCTGCAACCGCCGTTGGCGATGGTTTGTGATGAGATCAATAGCAGTGGCGCAAGCAGCGCCGAAAGTGTGGCTTTTTTCATGGCAAATCCTGCAAATGGGTCGATGATGATCAATAGACCGTCATTCTTTTAATTAATGCATTTGCTCTGACATTAGTGTGAGTCAGTTCACTGTTATGGGTTGAGAACGAACCGGCACTCCCATGATGGGTGTGCAGTCGCATAATTGCCTAGGAATGTGATTGCTGCAAATCGCGAGCAACGTCTTTGGCAAAATACGTTAAGATCCCATCAGCTCCAGCGCGTTTAAAGCAGAGCAGTGCTTCTAATACCACTTTGCGTTCATCCAGCCAGCCATTTTGTGCAGCGGCTTTGATCATGGCGTATTCGCCACTGACTTGATAAGCAAAAGTTGGCACTTTTAATTCTGTTTTAATGCGGCGCACAATATCTAAATATGGCATGCCGGGTTTTACCATGACGTAATCGGCGCCTTCTTTAATGTCCATAGCCACTTCTTGTAAGGCTTCATCGGTATTCGCGGGATCCATTTGGTAACTGTGTTTATTACTGCTGCCTAAGTTGGCAGCGGAGCCCACGGCATCTCGGAATGGGCCATAAAAGCTCGAAGAATACTTAGCTGAGTAAGCCATAATTTGGGTGTTGATGTGGCCGGCTTCTTCAAGGGCATCTCGAATAGCGCCAATTCGGCCATCCATCATGTCCGATGGCGCCACAATATCTGCACCAGCGTCGGCATGGCTCAGAGCTTGTTTTACTAAAATTTCAGTTGTGAGATCATTGAGAATGTAGCCTTCATCATCGATAACGCCATCTTGACCATGTGTGGTAAAAGGGTCGAGAGCCACATCGGTTATCACTCCAAGTTGTGGGTAGGCTTGTTTAATCGCACGCACTGCGCGTTGTGCCAAACCGTTTGGATTGTAGGCCTCTTCAGCAAGTAAGGATTTGCTGTCCGCTGGCGTAACCGGAAATAAAGCGATGGCAGGGATCCCAAGAGCCACCACTTCTTGGCACTCTTGCAGCAAGCGATCGATGGTTTTGCGCTCTACTCCAGGCATTGATGAGATCGCCTCAACCTGATTTTCTCCATCAATAATGAATACAGGATAAATTAGATCCGTAGCATGCAGGCGATGCTCTGAGATCATTTGTCGTGCAAAATCGCTTTTACGGGCGCGGCGCATACGGCGACGTGGGAAGGCTCCAATTACAGGGCTCACGTTAACTTCCTTTCTCAATGATGGAATTGGCTCTGAGCCCCAATCTCAGGCCAGAGCAAGAAACAGAGGCTGATCATAACTGTTTTAGTGCTACTTAGCGGCACCCTTGGCATCTTAGGTTAGAAAAAGTGTTTTAATGCATGATGTTGGGCAAATTTCCATTTCATTCAGCGATGATTTTTTAATGAATTATTCATCTCATCGCATGGACTCACTGCTTGATCATTAAAAGGGGTCGATCAAGTTCAACTTTTAGCGAACACTTTTGCATCGGTCAGTTGAAATTTTTGTTTTTCTGCTATTATCAAATGATAATTATTATCATCTTCATTGGGGGAGACATGACTGAGGTAAACATTAAAATTAGTGTGCAGCGATTACAGCAGCTCATCGCTGGTGGGCATCTTTGCATTGAGCAAGTTCAAGCGTTAGATCCAGACAGCAAAGCCGCCTTATGGCGACTTTGCTTAGATTGCTGCGGTGCAGGTCAGCAGCACCTGACTCAATATCAGCCCATCGCAATTACGACATGTACTGACCCCCATTAATGGATAAATTAGAGCCGGTAATAAAACCAGAGAGTTCATCAGCCAAAAATAATACGGCTCGGGCAATCTCTTCGGGCTGGCCGAAACGTTGCACAGGGATCTGGGTGCGGATGTTCTCTTGAATTTCCGGTTTAATGGCTCGGATCATGTCAGTTTCAATGTAGCCGGGTGAAATGGTATTTACGGTGATCCCTTTACTGGCCACTTCTAAAGCAAGTGACTTGCTAAATCCATACATGCCGGCTTTAGCAGCAGCATAGTTGCATTGGCCAAATTGGCCTTTTTCGCCATTAATTGATGCAATGCTAATGATGCGCCCATAACCACGGCTTAACATGGGCTCCAGTGCTGCCCGTGTGACATTAAATACGCTGTCTAAATTGGTGCTAAGTACACACTGCCATTGTTTTGGCTCCATCCGTTTGAGCTGGCCATCGTGAGTGATCCCTGCATTATTGATAACCACTTTAATAGGGCCGACGGTTTCTTCAATGTCCAGAGCAACTCGTTGGCATTCATTAAAATCACCAACATCAAAAGGCATAATTTGAATGTTAGGGTGAGTCATGGCTAACTCGCCAGCGTATTTTTCAGCATTACTGCTATTAGGGCGGCAGCCCGCAACTACGTAAAAGCCATTATCGGCTAAGGTTTTACTGATGACTAACCCGATCCCGCCTAAGCCACCGGTAACAATTGCAACGTTACGCTCCATGCTTAACTCCTGATGTTTAAATAAACCCATTTCCTAGAATTAAACGCAGAACCGTAAAAATTCGTCGCGTGGATGTGCAATATTTTCTGATTGTTGCAACATCGCGGGTGAAGGGAGGAGATTTGTCTGTCGAACCGAGCATGAAAAGAAACGCGATAAGTACGCTCATTTAGTTACCAAGAGAAAGCAGGCTATCCTCAATAATTATGCAGTTTTTAATGAAAGTGACTTGAATGAGGTTAAGCCGTCCCCACATCTATTAAATCTGTGATGCACACTCCGTGCCTAAACAAGGGTTAAGCATGACCACTATCGTATCTGTTCGCCGTGGCGACAAAGTGGTGGTTGCTGGGGATGGCCAAGTCTCCCTCGGCAACACTGTAATGAAGGGCAATGCCCGTAAAGTTCGTTTACTTGCCAATGGCAAAGTTCTTGCTGGTTTTGCTGGCGCGACCGCCGACGCCTTTACATTATTTGAATTGCTCGAAGCAAAGTTAAGTGCCCATCAAGGCCATTTAACGCGCGCCGCAGTGGAGCTGGCTAAAGCGTGGCGAACGGAGCGAAGCTTACAAAAGCTGGAAGCCATGTTGATTGTGGCAGACGCTGAAACGTCATTGGTTATTAGTGGGAATGGTGATGTCGTTGAGCCGGAATTTGCTGTGGTTGCCATTGGTTCCGGTGGTAATTATGCTCAAGCAGCCGCTTTGGCACTGTTAAAAAATACGGAATTAGACGCGCGCACTATTGCAGAGCAAGCCTTAACGATTGCGGGTGACATTTGCGTCTTTACCAATCACAGTCAAACCATTGAAGAGCTGGCAACCAAGGAGGCTAATTGAGATGTCTGCCATGACCCCACGTGAAATTGTTTCTGAGTTAGACAGCCATATTATTGGTCAATCTGGTGCTAAAAAAGCGGTAGCGGTTGCGTTGCGTAACCGTTGGCGTCGGATGCAGCTGGCACCAGAGCTGCGTCAAGAAGTAACCCCTAAAAACATTTTAATGATTGGCCCAACTGGGGTAGGTAAAACAGAAATTGCTCGTCGTTTAGCCAAATTGGCTCAGGCGCCATTTATTAAAGTCGAAGCCACCAAATTCACCGAGGTGGGTTATGTTGGCAAAGAAGTAGAACAAATTATCCGCGATCTGACGGACTCGGCGATTAAGATGACCCGCGATAGAGAGGTTGAGCGCAATAAATTTCGTGCAGAGGAAGCCGCAGAAGAACGAATTTTAGATGCGTTGCTGCCCAAGCCTAAAGATCAATGGGGTAATGAAGAGTCCAGCAGCAGTGGTAATACTCGCCAGATCTTTCGTAAAAAACTGCGTGAAGGACAGTTAGACGATAAAGAGATTGATATTGATATCGCCCAACCGCAGATGGGGGTTGAGCTGATGACCCCTCCTGGCATGGAAGAGATGGCGAATCAGCTGCAAAACCTATTTCAAAACATGGGCGGCCAACAAAAAGATCGCAAAAAAATGAAGGTGAAAGATGCCTTCAAAGCGCTGATCGAAGAAGAAGCCGCCAAAATGGTTAATCCAGAAGAGCTTAAAGAAAAGGCGATTGAAGCAGTTGAGCAGCACGGCATTGTGTTTTTGGATGAAATCGACAAAATCTGTAAGCGCGGTGAGGTCTCTGGCCCAGACGTGTCACGTGAAGGTGTGCAGCGGGATCTGTTGCCGTTAGTTGAAGGCTGCACCGTGACAACGAAACATGGCATGGTTAAGACCGATCATATCCTCTTTATTGCCTCGGGGGCTTTCCAGTTAGCGAAACCGTCGGATCTGATCCCTGAGTTGCAGGGCCGTTTGCCGATTCGGGTTGAATTAGACGCGTTAACGGCAGAGGATTTCACGCGCATTCTGACGGAGCCGAATGCTAGCTTGACGGAACAACAAATTGCGTTAATGGCTACCGAAGGGGTTACCATTACTTTTACCGAAGATGGCATTCAACGCATTGCTGAGGCCGCTTGGCAAGTGAATGAACGTACTGAGAACATCGGTGCGCGCCGTTTGCATACAGTGATGGAACGGTTGATGGAAGAGATCTCCTTCGAGGCATCAGACAAATCGGGAACCACCGTGGTGATTGATGCAAACTACGTAAATCGTTATTTGGATGTATTGGTTGAAGACGAAGATCTTGCACGCTTTATTTTGTAATGCGCTAAGGAGACTGCTATGTCAGCCATAATGGTCACTGCATTAAAATTAAAGCGCACCTCCAAAGTATTAGAGGTAACCTTTTCAACAGGAGAGCAGTTTGCTCTGAGCTGTGAATTGCTGCGAGTTCGCTCGCCCTCAGCGGAAGTTCATGGGCACGGGCAGCCTCAATTAGTGGCGCACAAACGTGCCGTTACCATTGATAAGGTCACGCCTGTTGGGCGTTATGCGGTGAAACTCGTCTTTGATGATGGCCACGACAGTGGCATTTATAGCTGGTCATATCTGTATGATCTTGCTCGAAACCAAGCAGAATATTGGGCCGACTACTTGGCTCAAATTAAGGCGCAAAAGAGCAGCCGAGAGCCATTGATCCCTTTATCGGTGCAGTTTCATCGCAACGATTAAGCAATGGATGAAAATTGCGTATTTGTCGTAAAACTAAAGCCAAGCGTTGACAAACGCTTGGCTTTTTTACTGTGCAGTTTTTAACAAGCTACATTAGCTAACGCCCTTTGCGTCGCATTACCACGATAAGATGGTTTGAGAGCGCTGGTTTGGTATAACAAGTCCGCCTCTTTAACTCGGACAGAGCCGTTTATTCGGGCTTAGTGGCCTTGCGTGCATGGATAAAAAGAATGGCAGCCACACTAAATGCCGCAACGGCACTACTAATGCCAACCAGTAAGCTTGCTTCAGCACTGTGAATATGGCTTGTGTGCGCGGCAGCGGTAAACGAGCAGCTTGTGAGGATAAGCATTAGAGTCATTTTCATTTTGCCCCACTTAATCTAAATGATAATTATTAACTTTTATTGTAGTGGGAGATAGCGAGAATAACTAGCATGAAATTCATACAGATTGAAGCGTTAAGCGGCGGATTTCGCTGGCCATGCGTTTAAATAACACGGCGTGAGCAGGCAACATTGCCCACCAATAGAGCAGCCCCGCAGCTCCTGCTGGAAACCACCAGCAGCGGATCCGTAAATCGGTTGTGGTGGCGATGGCCGTTGGCTGCAATTCAAAAGTGAGCCCCCCCATCCCCGGCGCTTTCATGCCAAAATGCAGGGTCAGGCACTGCTCGGGATCGCATCGAGCCACAAACCAAGAATCAACGCGATCCCCGAGCTGTAATTGATACGGATCTCGGCGTGTGTAACGACAGCCATTGCCACCGAGTGCGGCATCTATCAATTCTCTTATGCGCCAAAGAATATCAAATGCGAAATAGCGTGGTTTTGCGCCGATTTGGCATAACTCACGCCAAATGGCATCGGCCGAGGCTTCAATGCGTAGCTGGGCTTGGGTTTCTTTTGGGTAGTACGCGTAATTATCGCGCCATTGCTGGGCCAGTAAGTGCGCCAGACTGGGATCTTGGCTAAAAAGTGTTTTGGGTTCTGCTTTTAGGGCGGCGTTTGCAGCTTCATTAAAACTTTGCAGCCGTTTGGGAAATAACGTTTCAATGGGCTGGCTGTTAGTGACCAAATCATGCTTGAGGCCACCAATGAGCGCCCGTGCAATTCCTTCGGGTACGGAAGTAATAAAACGCAGCCAATGCGCCGATAAGGATGGGCTGAGGAAGGGCACTGGAATGATATGAATCTGGCGTCCCATTAACTGAGCTAATCGTTGCAACTGCTGTTGATAGGTGAGAATTTCCGGCCCTGAAACATCAAAAATTTTATTTTCAAGCTGAGTCGCATGAAGCAGCTGCTGAAGGTAAAACAACAGATCTTCCAAACCAATCGGTGCCATTGTCGAGCGCACCCAACGAGGCGTAAGCATGAATGGAAGATTGCCTACTAAATCGCGCATTACTTCAAACGCTGCCGAGCCTGGACCGATGATCACCGGCGCGCGCAATTCAATGACAGGCACAGGGTGCTGGCGTAACAGCTGACCGGTATTGATGCGACTAATCAGGTGTGCGGATTGGGCCGCTGGTGGGCAAACTGCACCAAGATAAATAATCCGCTGCACTGAAGCCTGAGCGGCTGCGATGGCGAGGTGGCGAGCGGCCTGCTGCTCGCGTTCGGCAAACCCGCTGCCTTCGGTCATGCTGTGCGCTAAATAATAGATAACTTCGATGCTCTCAAGAGCGGGGGCCAGTGTTTCGGGTTTCAGTAAGTCCAATGTGACTTGTTCAAACTCGGCCCAATCTGGCCGTGATAGTTTCGCTGGTAGACGACTGGCTAAACGCAAGGCATGGCCATGCTCCGCTAATACGGACACAAGATGGCTGCCAACAAAACCACTGGCGCCAATAATTAAAATGCGTAATGGGCGTATAGGCATGGAATAAGCTTAGTGAACCGCTGTGGTTTAGGTGTTGTTCTAAACGTGAGTTCATTTTGAAAAGGTGCTTGAAGGTAAAAATGGGGAAAAGGTTTGCTGGTGAGGTGGATCTTAGATACCGGTATGGCCTGCATCTGAGGGAAGGCTGCGTTCGAGAGGAAGAAAGGGCAGGAAGGCCGCCCCCATACTTTATTAAAAGCAAACGGCTCCGATGATGGAGCCATTGTTGATTAGGCTTGCGCGTTTTCGTCAGCAGGTTGGCGTGCCAACTTAATCAAGTTATAAACATTGATGCCGGCACAAAAGGCATTCATTAATGCAACTGGCCAAGCATCAATCACAAAGCCGTAAAAAGAAAAAAGCAAACAACCAATTAAGTTGATGATCCGCAATCGTACAACATCGGTCATCGTTAAGGATACTGCGATCAAGGCTGACGCTACATACCCTATAATTTCAATTAGATCCATATATTGGGGCTCGTCGAAAAAGCATTAAAACAAGCAAACTGCGTTCATGACGCAGCTCATATCGAAACACAGATGGATGCATCATCCATTTTGGGCGCACAGTAGTTGATTTTTAGTCTTATGGAAAGGGGCTAATGATGCTCTTTCCTGAATTATCGTGCGATAAATTATTTTTCAGTGAGTTAATGGTTATGAATTTGCCAAGTTTGTTGGTGGCTCATGCTGGCTTTAGCGGTTTTGGGGCGCTTATGGCAAACCCCTGCACTGCATCAACTCCTAATTGATATAATCGTTCCGCTTGTTCCGGCTCCGATACCTGCTGAGCGACCACGGTGATCTTGCAATGATGAGCCACATTTATCATTAATTTTAGAATGGCTTCGCCATCATCATCTAAGAGCAACGCTTGGGTATATTCGGGAGCTAACTTAATGCCTTCTAAGCCGGTTTGGCGCATCAGAGTAAGCCCAGTGGCTGTGGTGTGGTCGAGCCATAGATGCGCCCCCTGTGCGCTTAAATCAGCAATAAACCGCTCGGTAAGAGACTGGTTAAGCATTAATGCCCGTTCGGGGATCTCCAATAATAATTGTGGCCAATGAGACTGGGCTAAGAGTGCTAGTTCACGGGCAAAGGTAAGATCCATTACGGACTCAGCCGTCAGGTTTATGCTTAATGGCGTTGTGGCGTGTGGCAGTTGTTTGATCGCAGCTTTGATGACGAGCAAGTCAAAGGCTTTATGGCATTGTTGGCGCATGACCATAGCCATGACCGTGATGGGAGCGTGCCATTGCTGGCCATCAAAAAAACGGCTGAGCAGTTCATGATGCAATATAGCGTGTTCTGGACCAATGACGGGTTGTGCCAGCAGTTTGGGCTCATGCTGTAAAATGCTTTGCAGCAATTGGGTTTGTTCTGATAGTGGGGTGCTCGGTAATGCGTTGCTGATGTATTCAAAACAGTGGGATTGGTTTTGATTTAAAATGCGTGATAACGCCTGTTCTAATTGGAGCTCTAAGGCATCTATATGGTCGTGTTGATGGTAATCGCAGCCGGCAAAAAGTACTCTGCCTCCCCCATTTTGTCGCAATAGTGCACTCAGCCGATGGCGCACGGGCGTTTCGATGGCTTCCAAATCCGTTTTAGTGGCGCCTGGGTAAATTAAGATAAAATCAGCAAAGCCGACGCGATAACTGCGCCCTAATGGCAGTTGCAACGCTAATTCAGTTAGTAGCCTAGCAATTTTACTCAGTAATCCTTGTTCTCCACCTAGCCCTTGCTGCAGTTCGACTTGATCCAAACCGGTCAGATGCAGTTTTAGCAGAGCGCCGTGGTCATATTCTTTATCGCGTACGGCCAGTAGGAGTCGCTGACGGTAGCGATGCAGGTTTCCCAGCCCAGTTTCTTGGTCTATTTGCGTTTGTTGACGCATCCGTTCTAAGCGAATTTGTTGTTGTTTAAATTGCGCTTCGGCGCTTTCCACCATCAAATTCATCGCCTCAACTAAGGAACGTAATTCGCGGATCCGAGGTAATTTAGGCTGATGGAGGTAGCGTTGTCGTCGGAGTCCTTTTGCCTGTAGCTCTGCAAAATACAGCGAACGCAGTAGCCGGTTGAGCAGCAGCGTACCAAGACCGATGGCCATGATTGTGGTGACGACGGCCAGCAACAGCATTTGCCAGCATAGCCGCCATAAAATTTGACTTGCTTGTGTGGCGCTTGAGGCGATCTCAAGGCGAGCAACTAAGCGCCAATACCCATTGATTTCGGTACTCATTAATGGTGAGGCGACCGGTAACAGACGCTGAAACCAAGTGGGCGTATGTTGGTGCGGTATGGGGCGGCGGCGCTCAATGCGACGATTCCCTTGAATGCTGGTCAGTCGAATTTGGGCAAACTCGCCTTGATCGAAAATGGTGTCGATCATCGATTCTGCGCGCGTCCAGTCGCCATCGGCCAAGACGGGGGCTAATGACAGCCCTAATGCAGTGGCGGCATCTTGGCTGTGGGCCAGTAATTGGTTTTCTAAAAAGTGCTTATTGGCATAAAGCGAGAGGCTGATGCTGGCTAGAGTCAGGACGCTCACTAAGGCCACCAGCCCCAACCATAAAACCCGAAATAGGCTCATCCTTGTGCGCTCCTCATTCGGTGGATTAAGGTTTGCCAAAGCGTGACGCCATCGCCACCGTGGTGCAGTTGGGTGTCTTGATCAAAAGTGCGCGAACGCCACACCCCCAAGGCATTAAAGCTATAAACCGGTATGAGATCAGTGCGCTTTTGGCCACTGAGTACCGCGTTGGTTAGGTTGTCTAATACCAATGGCATGGCAGTGGGCTCTGCAAGAAAAAGCAGCACCATGTGCGCTTGATTGAGTTCAATTGCAGTAACGTACATCAGCCGCAATTTTGCCGCTTCAATGCCTAACAGGCGGAGAGTAAAATATTTGGCAATGGTGAAGTCTTCGCAATCGCCCCCGCCACTGGCAACAAATTCAATGGGTGATGCCCAATAATCGGGTTGTTGCCAATGCAATTGATCGTCTTCAAAGCGGTATTGATTAAAAAAATAATTTACTTGCTCTAAACGCTCCATCACCGTCAGATCTTGGGCGAGTTGCTGTGCCAACCATTGTTCTAACGTGGCTAAGCGCGCCCGTCCTTGGTGGCCATATTGCTGTTCTATTGCCATGAGTTGTGGAGCATGAAAAAAATGATGCCAATTGGGCAAAATGGTGTGCTCAGCCACGGCACTCAGTGGCCATAACAACCAGCAATGAATCAAAATACGCGACACCCCCTTACCCCCTTAATCGCAACCGTTGTAGTACGGCTGGCCAAATGTCTTTCGGTCATTTTTTTGATTTCATTAAAAGTGTAGACTGAGGTCAGTTTTAGCACCGAAAAGACAGGAATTAAGGCATGGCCAATAATGGCAATAATCAAACCCACTTTGGTTACCGAAGTGTGGATGCCAATGACAAAGCGGATTTGGTAGCAGGTGTGTTCCATTCAGTAGCCTCTAAATATGACCTAATGAATGACGTTATGTCTTTTGGTATTCATCGTTATTGGAAGCGCTTTACCATTGAATGTGCCGCAGTGCGGCCGGGTATGCGGATTTTAGATCTGGCGGGTGGAACAGGTGATCTCACTGAAAAATTTTCTTATTTAGTGGGGGAAAGTGGCCAAGTAGTGTTAGCCGACATCAATGATTCCATGCTCAAGGTTGGTCGCAGCAAATTGCAAGATCGCGGTGTGTTTGGCAACGTGAATTATGTACAAGCCAATGCTGAGGCGTTACCTTTTCCTGATAATTATTTTGATGTCATTACCATTGCTTTTGGGCTGCGCAATGTCACCGATAAAGCGCAAGCGCTGCGTTCCATGCAGCGGATCTTAAAACCCGGTGGCAAGTTGTTGGTGTTGGAGTTTTCTAAACCTAAGCATGCGTCTTTGCAAAAAGCTTACGACATTTATAGCTTTAGCATCATTCCTAAAATGGGCTCATTGATTGCGGGTGATGCCGATTCCTACCGCTATTTATCGGAGTCCATTCGCATGCATCCGGATCAAGAAACATTGAAACAGATGATGTTAGATTCGGGGTTTGATCAGGCCGACTACGTAAACTTAACCGATGGTGTTGTGGCACTGCATCGGGGTTATAAATATTAAAGACATTCTCCTATGCGGGCCCATTAATGTGGCGCCATTAGGGTAAAAAGGCGCTCAGTTTGGGTTTGTGATACCACTGTGGCGCCTTTTTTATCGGGATTCTCTAAAAAAGGTGTTTGGGTGTAGGCCGAATCATCGCATTCATTTACAGAGGCACCATGTCGTTTTCTACTTTGCTGGCGGGCACGCTGGAAATGGCGCTACAACACGCCTTGCAACAGCACCCCGAAGCCAATCCAATGGCCAGCTTTCAAGGGCAAGTGATTCAATTGCAACTTCAACCTTTAACTGAGCCGCTGTTTTTGATGATGGTGACGCCATTGCAAGTGCATGGCCAGCATGCTGGTGCAGTTGATTGTTGCATTGATATTTCGTGGTCTGGGCTTATGCAATTACGCCGTGGTGCTGAGTTATCCACCTTGATGGCAGAGGGCGATTTGAATATCACCGGTGAGGCCACTCTAGCGGGACAGCTAGTGACCTTATTAATGGCCATTGACGTGGATTGGGCGGAAGTGCTCGCGCCGTGGGTTGGGGGAGCAATGGCGTATCGACTGGATCATTTAGGACGCACACTAACCCACCGGTTTTGCCACGATTGGCAACGATTGCAGGCGCATACCCACGCTTGGTTCCGAGATGATGCCCAATTAGGGCCAACTGCGGCAGAGCTGGATGAGTTTACGAATGAGGTGACTCAACTTGAACGGCAAGTCAATGCGCTGGCGGAGCGGTGTGAGCGCCAGTTAAAGGAGTCCCAATGAGCTGGCAAGCCTTAAAGCGTGGTTATCAAATTGCAAAAGTTTGGCGTCAATACCGTTTGTTGGCGCTCTTTCCTCAAAATAAACAGCCGAAAATCTTACAAGCGTTGGATGTGGCTTTTTGTTGGGTTGGACGCCGCCATCAACACGAGCAGCTGCCACAACGGTTGTCTTTGGCCTTACAAGTTCTAGGGCCGGTGTTCATCAAGTTTGGGCAAATGCTTTCAACCCGTAAAGATCTGCTCTCTGGCCCTTTTGCTGAAGCGTTAGCGCAATTGCAAGATCGAGCGCAGCCGTTTGACTCTCAGCTTGCTCGAGAACGCATTGAAGCCGCAATTGGGTGCAGTATTGAACACCATTTTAGTGACTTTCAAGAAACCGTTTTGGCCTCTGGCTCGGTTGCGCAGGTACACAGTGCACGTTTACGAAGCAGCGGTGATGAAGTTGTTTTAAAAGTGACTCGTCCTGGCATTGACGTGGTTATCAACAGTGATTTGGTTTTGATGGAATGGCTGGCAAAACGTGTTGCCGCCACGGTATTAGGGCCTCGTTTGCAACCACAAGCGATTGTGGCGGATTATCGACGTACCATTTTAGCGGAATTGGATCTGACTTATGAGGCGGCCAATACCGCCCGTATTGGTGCGTCATTTATGGACTCTCCGATTCTGTATGTGCCACGAGTTTTTGAGCAATTTTCGCACCCAGATCTGTTAGTGACCGAGCGGATCTATGGCGTTGTGGTTACTGATATTGCGGAGCTGACGCGGCGTGGTACGAACATGAAGCGATTAGCCGAACGTGGTGTGGAAGTGTTTTTTACGCAAGTTTTCAGAGACAACTTCTTTCATGCAGACATGCATCCGGGCAACATTTTTATTGATGTGAGTGATCCACAAAACCCCAGCTACATTGGCATTGATTACGGGATAGTTGGCCAACTATCGGAACAAGATAACCAAGATATAGCGGCGATTTTTTTGGCCTTTTTCCGCCATGATTATGCGCGTTTAGCGCACGTTTTTCTACGCACCGGTTGGGTGGATAATAACACCAACATGGGCGATTTCGAATTTGCCTTGCGGCAAGTTTTTTTGCCGTTGCAGCGCCAACCTTTAGGCAAGATAAGTTTTGGCCACGTACTGGTATCGCTGTTTCGAACCGCGCAAGAGTTTGGCATGGTGGTCAAACCGCAATTTGTCTTACTGGAAAAAACGTTATTGTACGTAGAGGGTCTTGGGCGCCAACTGTATCCAGAATTGGATTTATGGAGTACTGCCAAACCTTATTTAGAACAGTGGCAAGCGCAGCGTTTGGGGCCCCAGAGGCAGTGGCAACGTTTGTGTGATGCCACCCCAGAATTATTGGAGTCGCTGCCTGAAATTCCCATGTTGATTCATGACAATCTACAGCAGACGCGGCACTTGCTGCGTCAGTCTACCGGTTTGATTAATGGCTATGTTACACAGCGCGAACGCCAGCATAAAAGTAATCTGTTATTCCAGTTTGGCGGTATTTTAGTGATATGCAGCACGATTTTGTTGGGCAAAACGGTTACAATCTTGCCATCCCTCGGGTTGGCAGGGGCGGGTGTTTTTGCTTGGTTTTTGAGCTGGCAAGTTCGAAAACCTTAACAACCCAAGATACAATTATTTTATGAACTGGAGCATGCGCTCTGGTTTTAATTTGTTAAATGATGGAGCCTGCGATGGGTAACTTTGGTGTTTGGCAGCTTTTGATTGTTGCGTTAATTGTGGTTTTGCTTTTTGGAACCAAAAAACTACGTGGCATCGGCAGTGATTTAGGTGGGGCGGTGAAAGGCTTCAAAAAAGCCATTTCAGATGAAGAAACGGCCAAGCCAGAAGAAAAAGTGGTGGAAAAATCGGCCATTTCCGCTAACAGTGAAACCAACTCGGCCAGCACAGCAGACGCGAAAGTGACCGATCCGAAAAAAGAGCAGGCGTAAGCTGTTATGTTTGATGGCTTCGGTTTTTTTGAACTGATCCTAGTGGCCATCATTGGCTTGGTGGTGCTGGGGCCAGAACGCTTACCGGTGGCAGTACGTACGATCTCTCGTTGGATTTCAACCATTAAACGAATGGCGAGCTCGGTACGTACGGAGCTGGAACAAGAGTTGAAAATTGAGCAGTTGCAAGCAGATCTAAAAAAAGCAGAAGCCAAAGGTCTGCAAGATTTAGACCCTGAATTGCAAAAATCCATTGATGAACTGCGAGAAGCGGCGGCCTCGGTTAATCGGCCATATGCCAGCGACAGCCGCCAGTCCACGTCGGAGAGTGCGCCTGTGGCCTCCACGCCTTCTGTGGCGCCCAATTCATCAGCGAAAAAGTAATTATGTCTGAGCAACAACCGCTTATTGCCCACTTAATGGAGCTGCGTACACGGTTGATGTACGCTGTTGGCTCCATCTTTTTGGTATTTTTTTCGTTAGCCTATTGGGCTAATGATATTTACCACTATTTGTCACGACCGTTGATGAGCGTCTTGCCAGATTCGGCGTCGATGATCGCAACAGACGTTGCCTCGCCGTTTTTTGCGCCCTTTAAGTTAACATTGGTTTTGTCGTTTTTTTTAGCCATTCCTGTGGTTTTATATCAGGCTTGGGCGTTTATTGCGCCAGGGCTGTATCGGCATGAAAAACGTTTGATTATGCCCTTGTTAATGGCCTCGACGCTGTTGTTTTACGCTGGAATTGCGTTTGCGTATTACGTTGTGTTTCCAGTTGTTTTTGGTTTTTTTACCAGTGTTGCACCAGAAGGGGTGCAAATTGCTACCGACATTAATAGCTATCTCAATTTTGTATTGAAGCTCTTTTTTGCGTTTGGGCTGGCTTTTGAGATCCCCATTGCTGTGGTCTTATTATGCTGGACGGGCGCAACCACGGTGGATAGCCTCAAGCAAAAACGGCCTTACATTGTGGTGGGAGCGTTTGTGGTTGGCATGGCATTGACGCCACCGGACGTGATTTCACAAACGATGCTAGCGGTGCCGATGTTGCTGCTATTTGAAGGTGGGCTGTTGTTTGCACGGATCTATAAACCCAAAAGCGAAGATGACGAGTTAGCCGAAACCTAACTGACCATGGCTCTTAGTATATAAACCGACATTGAAGATCCTCTTCAATGTCGGTTTTTTGCATCTTATTGCTGGTAGCGTGCCTGAACCGCGGTAGGCATGTGGGCCAGTTGCGTTTGTTTTAGCGCCTCAAACGCTTGTTGGAGTGGGCTGCTATCGAGTTGTTCTAACTGTTCGAGTGCGTAGCTGACGGCTTCAAGAGTGGAGAGACTGTCGTGGCGCTTGGCTTTGCGAATTTGATAGTGTCCACGTGGCGCTTGCGCAAAAGTCACTTTGGGCAAACGCTGTAGCCAAGGATTCAGTTGCAGCAGTTTAAGGGTTTTTCGCCAAGTACCATCCAATACCAGTAATTGCCCTACTGTTGGTGTTGAGGCGTGTTTGGGCAGAGATTCAATGGCTCTGGCTTTTGCATCTGGATAGAGCAACCAAATAGGCTGAGGCCCTTGAGATAACGTTTGCTGCAGTAAAGTGAATTCATCCTCATTCTCTCCAATCCACAGCTGGCCTTGGGTAAGCATGCGGCATAAAATTTTGGCAGTGCCTTTGGCGTTATGTTGCTCGCTTGGGTGCATTAATACGTGCACCGGGGTTCGGTGTACTACTGGTGTGAGCATTGGGCAAAGACACACCTTTTGAGGGCGCTGACAGGCAGCGCAGAGTGGGCGTTTGTTCATTAATATTGGGCAAAATAAAAGGCGCTTAATGCGCCTTTAGGTTAGCAGGGATCACCAGATACGACAGGTGTTGATGTTGATCTGTTGCAGGCGATGTGCGTCCATTTGGCCTTGGCGACGGCTGTCGTAAGGGCCCAAGACCACTCGATACCATACGCCATTGCTGCCATCACTGCGCTGTACTTGTGCTTCTAACCCCACAAACGCAATGGTTGCTCGCATGGACTCCGCTTGCTCTTGCTGCCGAAACGAGCCACATTGCATGTGGTAAGGGCCGCCTTGCTGTTGTTCGGCCACTTCCACCTCAATGACTCGGTTTGGCAGCGTTTCCTCATATGTCCACGTGGTTTTTGGGGGCATCTGTGGTAACGGCCTTTCTGCTTTAGGTGCTTTAGGGGGCGGCACCTCAGTGGTGGGCTGTACAGCCTGTTCGGTAGTGGACGAGAGAGCTTGCTCATCACTGGCGCCTTTAATGCTCAGTAGGCCGTAGCCATCGAAACACACCAGTGCTACTAGCACGGTTGCCGTTGCCCACGAAAAAGAGGAAGCAGAGGGCTTTGAGGCTCCCTTACTTGGGGTTCTCGCTCGCTTGGCGTTGGGTTTTCGTACGTAGTCTCGAGCCATGATTACATCCGCTCTAAGGTCTCAATGCCTAACAAGTTTAATCCTACATTTAGGGTGTTTGCAGTGGCCAAACACAGACGTAAGCGACTGGCTTTGAGTTCATTGCTAACCCCATCTTTATTGATGGGGCAGGCTTCGTAAAAGCTCATGAAGGCACCAGCCAGTTCGTATAAGTAGGTGCACAGCATGTGTGGCATGCCTTTGTTGGCAACCGCTTGAATTGAATCGTTAAATTGTACCAACTTCTGAGCCAGTGCTTGCTCTTTATCGTGCTCAAGGGTAATGGCACCTTGGAGCTCGGCAGCGGTCACGCCCGCTTTACGGAAGATCGACTGGATGCGGCTAAAGGCATACAACATGTAAGGTGCGGTATTGCCTTCAAAGGTCAGCATGTTGTCCCAATCAAAGACATAGTCGGTAGTGCGATTCTTCGATAAATCGGAATATTTCACTGCAGCCATAGCCACGGTTGTGGCGATGGCATCAAGCTCAGCACCTTGTAAATCTGGGTTTTTCTCACTGATTAATTGTAAGGCGCGTTGATGCGCTTCTTCTAATAAGTCGGCCAGTTTTACGGTGCCTCCAGAGCGCGTTTTAAAGGGCTTACCATCTTTGCCGAGCATCATGCCAAAGGCGCAATGTTCGGTAGTGGTGGTGGCCGGTAAATAGCCCGCTTTACGGGCGATTAACCACGCTTGTTGCAAATGCTGCGCTTGGCGAGAATCAATAAAGTATAAGATGCGATCTGCATTGAAAGTATCGACGCGGTATTTAGCGGCAGCAATGTCGGTGGTAGTGTATAGGAAGCCACCATCGCGTTTACGAATGATCACCCCCATAGCATCACCATCTTTGCCTTTGAACTCTTCTAAGAAGACCACAATGGCGCCGTCATCTTCTACCGCAAGCCCTTGTTGGATGAGATCCGTTACGATCATAGGTAGCATTGGGTTATACAGTGATTCTCCCATGACGTTGTCATTACTTAGGGAAACATTGAGGCGATCGTAGATGGCTTGGTTTTGTGCCATGGTGATGTCAACCAATTTGCGCCACATGCTGCGGCAATATTCATCACCACCTTGCAGTTTTACCACATAGCTGCGTGCACGCTCCGCAAAGGTTTCATCTTCGTCGTAGCAGCGTTTGGCTTCGCGATAAAATGCTTCAAGATCAGAAAGATCCATATCAGATGCTTGGTCATTTTCCTGCTTTTCCAAATAGGCAATGAGCATGCCAAATTGGGTACCCCAGTCGCCAATGTGGTTCGCACGGATCACCTTATGCCCTAAAAATTCCAGAGTACGAGTAACGGCATCGCCGATAACGGTGGAACGAATGTGGTGTACCGCCATTTCTTTGGCGACGTTTGGCGCGGAATAATCGGTAACAATGGTTTGTGAGGTTGCTAATGGGTTGACGTTTGCCCGTGCACTGCTGGCAATGGCTTCAATTTGTTTGCTTAGCCAACGGCCGTCAAGGTGAAAATTGATGAACCCTGGCCCTGCGATCTCTGCCTTGGCAATGAGATCTGAAGCGGGGAGATTGTCTATTAACAGCTGAGCCAACTCGCGTGGATTTTTCCCAGCCGCCTTAGCCAGCATCATGGCAAGGTTGGTGGCTAAATCGCCATGGCTTTTATCGCGGGTCCGGTCAACCTGAATTCGTGGCTCCAGCTCAGCGTGGATCAATGCATTTTCTTTTAAGCTAGCTACCGTTTGTTCAAGAAGTTGTTGGATCTGTTCTTTCATCGCGACACCACAGGATGGGAAATATAATGTCCGGCGTGGCCGGATGGTTAACCTCGTATTTTAACCTTGAGTACGAATAAAAACTACATGAGATCGTGTGGATCTCGTTCGAGTTGCCAGCGACATTTACGACCGCTTTCTAATTGATTAAGCGTTGCTAACCAAGGCGTTACTGCCTCTTGTAGAGCCAGCCGGTTGGGTGCCAATAAAAGCGCTTGAAAACGAAAGCGATTGGCTTTGCGCTCTAATGGTGCTGGCATGGGGCCAATCAACTGTACTTGGCCTTTGGGTAGCTGTGCTTTAGCTTGTTGGATAAACCCTTTGGCTTGTTCAGGGTATGTTGCCTCCGCCCGTAAAATGGCCAGTTGCCAATAAGGCGGCAGATGGGCTAAACGGCGTTCGAGCAATGCTTCTTGGGCGAACCCAGCATAACCGGAAGCCATTAACTGGTGCAGTAGTGGATGTTCAGGCTGGTGAGTTTGCAGCATGACTTCACCGGCTTTACTGGCGCGGCCAGCTCGACCGGATACCTGAATGTATAACTGAGCCAAATGCTCCGTAGCACGAAAATCGGCACTAAAAAGAGCAGAGTCGACATCCAATAGCCCGACAAAGGTGACATCGGGGAAATGATGCCCTTTAGCGAGCATTTGGGTACCCACTAAGATTTGAACTTCATTATTCCGGATCTGCTCTAGCATGTTATCTAAGCTGCCTTTACGGCTGGTGCTGTCGCGATCAATACGTATAGTTTGATATTGTGGAAAGAGCCGGGCTAACGCTTGAGCTAATTGTTCAGTGCCAACACCACGGGTAAACAATTGAGTTGAACCGCAATCAGGGCATTGTCTGGGGATCCCTTGGGCACTACCACAGTGATGACATTGAATTAAGTTAGCTGCTTGATGAACGGTATAAAAAGCATCGCAGTGACGGCAGTGATGTAAATGACCACACTCATGGCAAAGCAGTGCGGGGGCAAAGCCGCGTCGATTTAAAAATAACATGACCTGATTGCCCTGCTGCAGGTGATGGCGCATACGCTCAATCATCGCCGGCGACATTCCTGCATCTAAAGGCACATTACGAATGTCTTGCAATAGTTGTTTTACTGGGCGGCCACTGCCTGCACGCTGCGTTAATTGCAGGTGGCAATAGCGTCCGCGCTCTACGTTCGCCAGACTTTCCAAAGATGGTGTTGCAGAGCCAAGGACGATGGGAATTTGGTGTAATTGCGCCCGCATTACCGCAAGATCGCGGCCATGGTAACGAAAGCCTTCTTGCTGTTTAAAGCTGGGATCGTGCTCTTCATCAATGATGATCATCCCAAGGGTTGGCATATCCGTAAAAAGCGCCGATCGTGTGCCCAGAACAATCGCGGCGCCACCGGCTTTGGCCTGCTGCCAACTGGCTAAGCGCTGAGTATCATTAACGGCACTGTGGAGTACTTCTATGGGCAATGGAAAGCGGCGTTGAAAACGGCGAATGGTTTGTGGTGTTAGGCCAATCTCAGGAACTAATACCAAAATGCTGCGTCCCTGCTTTAATAGCGGTTCCATGATGTTCAGGTAGACCTCGGTTTTACCCGAGCCTGTCACCCCATCGATTAAAAAGCTTTGAAAACCAGTGGCTTGATTAATCGTTGCCACGGCAATGGCTTGCTCTTTATTTAGTGTAGGGGAGTGATCGGCTGTGACCCACGTATTGGGCCAGCCTTGGTTTAATTGTGGTGTTTGCTCAAAATCAACCACCAGCCCTTTATTATTCAGCGCGTTTAATGCCGGACGACTACACCCTAATTGGCTGATATCGCTGTCTGCCAGAAGCGAAAACGCCAATAATTGTGTGATGATTTTAGCTTGCTGTGGGGCCTTTTTTAGCTGAATTGGGTCGATTTTTTGCCCTGCTTGAGTTAATTGCCAGTAGCGCTGTGCTGCTGGTTGCGCGCTTTCGCCTTTGCGTAACTTTACTGGTAATAATTGCGGTAGCACCAAACCTAGTGGTGCAAAATAGTAACGAGCCGCGTTATGAGCCAATTGCCAAAGTTCTGATGAAAAAAGACTTTGTTTATCTAAGATTTCAATAATTGGTTTTAATTTATCTACGGCAATATCGCACTGTTCATTGGTTGCGACGACAATGCCAATTTGATGGCCTTGACCAAAAGGCACCCTTACTCGTCCGCCAATGACTGGGATCTCACCATTACATGGCAAATAGCTAAAAAGGCGCGGTAGCGGCACCGGTAAAGCAACTTGAATAAACACAACAGCTCACAACGAATCAAATTGGCCTATACGTTATCAGAGCTTGTCTCTGAAGGCAGTGCAAAACGGCAGTTTCGTTATGCGAAAGCAGAAAGTTTGTGTCGCTTTTATGCACTATCACTTGCCCTTATTAGGGCTTTACTTTAATATCTCGCGCCCTGAACCTATTTATCAACTACGTGTGGTGTCCGGCTTTGAATCGGATAGCGACACGGCCTTTTTGAGGTTTTCCTATGAAAGACGGTATCCATCCTAATTACGTTGAAATCACTGCTAACTGCTCTTGCGGTAACGTGATCAAAACTCGCTCTACTGTTGCTAAGAACCTGCACTTAGACGTGTGTTCTGCTTGTCACCCATTCTACACTGGTAAGCAAAAAGTAACCGATACTGGCGGCCGCGTTGAGAAGTTCAACAGCCGTTTCGGTGCGTTGAAGTCCAAGTAATTGGACTACTAGCAGCGTAATGCGAAAAAAGGCACTCGTAAGAGTGCCTTTTTTGTATCTAAATAACAGACACTGGCAGTTACTTTAAAGGGTGATCTTCTTACACAATGTGCTTACCCACTGCTGATTTCTGAGACATTGAACTTACTATTTAAGTGCATGAGTGCAATCAAAGCAGCAGGCGCATTTGTTGCTACTCCATAACGATGTTAACCGTTACTTTGCGTTCACTGCGACTGTGCAAATCGACAGCTCCTTGTGCACCAGCAGAAACAACCGTTACTCGATTAGGGCTGATCCCATAACGTGATTCTAAGATCTGTTCGACGGCCATTGCTCGACGTTCACCAAGGATTTTATTGTACTGGGCATTCCCTGAACGATCTGTATGACCGACCAACTCGGCTTTAGCGCTTGGGTTAGCTCGTAGATAACGGCTAATTTCCGCTAACTGCTCTAGTTGCGAACCAGACACTGTGCTTGAATTATTATCAAAATAGATAACAGTAGAAGGTGGTATTTCAATTACTTCAATTACTTCTATCTGTTCAACAATCACAGGTGGCGGTGGTGGTGCAGCTTGTGGTTTTGGTGGCGGTGGTGGTGGCATGTGTTGTTCACGGGAACCAAACAGACTGCCGCCAAATAGATAGCTTAATTGGAGCCCCCAATAGTTGGCACTATGGCGGTTGAAGTAAGTATCATTAAAGTCTAATTCACGAAAATGACGCCAGCGGAAGCCAACTTCTAGATGCTCAATAATACGGTAATTAATGCCCGCGCCAATGTAAGCTTCACGATCGCCATTTTTAGTGATGACCGTATTACTGTCCATTTTTGCTTGATAGCCAAAAACGCCGACTTCGCCAGAAACACTAAAACCATAGGTTAATGGTATGGTCGCGACAGCTGCGAGCCTTACACCATAAACGCTAGGATTGCGGTAGGCATTATTACTGCGCCAATTGCCTTCCCCAATATCCGTAAAACCCAGCTCAACAGCAATATTGCGATTAAAACGGTAACCGCCATAAATGTCGTAGCCCATGTCATTGTCGTCACAGCGATCAGAACCCCCGCTAGGACAAACTCCTTGCCAATTTGTATTGCCCAAACCGCCCCCAACATAGAAGGGCTGGTGTTTGTCTGCCAGTACCGGGTTTGCCAATAGGGCGGTAACAGCAAAAATTGCAGATTTGTGCATCATACCTCTCCTTGAAATTAAGGGTCTTTTGCCTCCAAAGTTAAGTAATGAATCGCGAAGATTGCGAGTCTAGGTGCATCAAAAATGTATTTTTTTTATTAAGTCGCATCAGTTTTTGATGAACAGATCCCTTTGTGTGTCATTGCACCTCCCAATATATAAACAATTGATAAGAAATGAGGCTGATGGCGCGGGTAATTGAGAGCACTAGCGGTATTTTAAGAAGAATAAGATTATGGCTTTGAACGCTTATGGCATAAAGTGAAACATGTGCTGCGATAGCGACAAAATTGTTAGAGTTTTTTGTTTGGAATGAAATTCAGCCTGAACCGTTTTAGATAAAGGAAGCAAAGCGGATGTTAAACCCGACATTTAGCCGTCGTCTGTTATTAATGTTAGCCATTGAGACTTTGGAACGCCCCTCAATTTTAATACTGATTGAGGATTTAGCGTGGCCTCGACGAACCATTCAAGATGTCTTGAAATCTTTAGTGGGTATGGGGGTGGCAGTTCGATTTATTACAGACGGTGTGCGCCATAATGATGGTTATTATCAGATTGAAGATTGGGGCAGCGTGAATCGTGAATGGGCTTACCAACATCAACAGCAGTTGCAAGCGGCGGTGCGTGAGCAACTTAATCGATAAAACCCAGTAGAAAATAGTGGTGTAATCAACACCTCAAAGTGTCAGAAGGAGATTTTTTGAGGTGTTTGTTTTATCAAGATGCTTACGCACTCAGTAATTGGCGGGCGGCTTCAACCACGACCGCAATCGCATTATGCTCAGTTTGAGCCATCATCTTAGGGTTCGGCAATTCTTGTTGAGTGCGATTGACAATCGCACCAGCAACACAGCCAGCTCTCAAGCCTAAAGCTGAACACATGGTCAATAAGGTAGCCGATTCCATTTCGTAGTTAAGTACACCTAGGGATTGCCACTCTTCTAATGAGCCTTGAAAGCGACGGATCACTCGCTGGCTGATGGTGTCGTAACGCTCTTGACCAGGGTAAAAGGTATCAGAGCTCGCCGTAACACCAATATGCAAAGGCTGGTTTAGGGCATGAGCGGCATTCACCAGAGCCTGAGTGCAGGCAAAATTTGCCACTGCAGGGTATTCCGCAGGGGCAAAATGGAAACTGGCGCCGTCTAGCCGAACAGAACCTGTGGTGACAATCATACTGCCTACGGCAATATCTGGCTGAATGGCTCCAGTGGTGCCAATGCGCAAAAAGGTATTGATCCCTAATTGTGCCAACTCTTCTACGGCAATGGAGGTAGATGGGCCGCCAATGCCTGTTGAACAAACCACAATTGGATGACCATCGAGATAACCAAGATAACTGGTAAATTCACGAGTGGCGGCTAAAGGAGTGGCATTATCAAGTTGAGCAGCAATGCGTGTTACACGTTCCGGATCCCCAGGAACAATGGCTAATTTTGCATTTGCAATCATTTCTTTAGTTAAGCCAAGGTGGAATACCATAATCATCAGATCCTTACTCTTTTGAAGACAGTCGCGAATGTAATCTATCTCAATTGAGGGCGTCAATTTTCCTTCAAGGATTAAAAGCTATCTGGGCTGCTTGGGCGTCGCTTGCCGATGGCATGTTTTAGCATGATGGCCATCAACAACAATTTATCCTTTTGGGAAAGGGTCTTGCTAACAGAAGCCACTCGAATGGCACTACGGTTATAGGCTCTAACCCACAAGCATTTGTTACCGCATCATTATTACGGAAGTTAACCTTCCTAATAATACGGCAGAGAAAGTGAACATTACGGATACCAATCTGATGGGCAAACAATCGTAACCGCAATACATATCGATCCACATCCATTAATACTAGTAAGAAGAATGAGAGATATCCTGAATTCAACTTCGAAGTGCGACACTCTCTAATATCAAGCAGCCACTGTCAGTTCTTTGAAAATAACGACTGGCTGCTTAAACCCCAAACATTTTTTAGGACGATTGTTAATCCTTGAC
>JAWXTX010000021.1:0-31551 GCA_044433165.1 Ferrimonas sp.
TCTTGCTCAGCTGAAGTAGTGCCTAATCGGGCGCCATTAATCCCGCGATAGTAGATAGAATCGATGCGCGGGGTTGAATCATCAGGGTTGATGCAGATGTCGTTATCGGCTGTGCTAACCGGATTTAACACGGGCGGGTTAACTTCGTACAGTGGCACAAAGGCTATTTCAGCTGTAGTTTCATCAACTTGGGCTAAAAAATTATTGGCAACAAATTGACGAATAATCGAGTTAGCCGTATTCCCTTCACTGGGTAAAATGGCTTCAAGAACTTGATCTATAACACTATCGTCAGAGGCAGTTGCATCATTTACACCCTTGGATAAGGCGATCATTTGATATGCGCCTAACTCACCATCAATGCCAATACCATAGCCATTTTGAGTGTTATCTAGTGTGCCAGATATGGTATATAAATCATTTATATTAACGATTTCATAGCCTGGAAAAACGGTACTGCTAGTTTCCGATTCAACCTCATTCGCGGCAACATTTGCCGTTAAGGCAACCGCCACTGCTGTGGCTACCCTGCCAATATGATACTTTTTATGGCTCATCAATTTCCCTTAGCTCTTCAGAGCTTCAAGCTCTTCCCAGCGTTCAAGTTCTTGTTCTAATTGGTGTTCTTTATCAGCTAGTACCTGCAGGCTTTGATTCACCTGGCTCTGCTCTTGACTGAAAAAGTCCGGCGCTGTAATTAGCTGTTGCAAGGCGTCGATTTCAATTTCTAACGTTTCTAACTTGGCCGGCATGGCGTCTAATTCACGTTGCTGTGCGTATGTTAACTTCTTCGGCTTCACAACAGAAGAAGTACGCATAACAGGTTCGGAGACAACCTCAGCGGTTGTGGTATTACAGGTTTCTTTGGGCTCTTGATAAAAGGTTGCACCTAAAGCAACCGCATCGCCATAACCACCAATGTACTCACGCCAACGGCCTTCGCCTGCAAACCACCAAGTGGAGGTAACGGTATTATCAATGAATTCACGATCGTGCGAAACCACCAACAAGGTACCATCAAATTCGGCCAATTTGGCTTCTAGTAATTCCAACGTTTCGACATCAAGATCATTAGTTGGTTCATCCATTACCAATAAATTTGCTGGTTTGAGGAACAATTTGGCTAATAACAGACGATTGCGTTCACCACCAGATAAGGATGATACGGGGCTACGTGCTCGAGCTGGTGCAAACAAGAAGTCTTGTAAGTAACTTAATACATGGCGATCTTTGCCCATAATCGTTACCGTCGATTTACCATCGGCCACGTTATCTTGCACGGTTTTAGTTGGGTCAAGGGCAAGACGGTGCTGATCAAAATAAGCCACTTCTAATTTAGTGCCTTGTTTCACCGTACCCTGCTGAGGAGCGATTTGTTCTAAAAGTATCTTGATAAAAGTTGATTTACCGCAGCCATTAGGGCCGATAAGGGCAATGCGCTCACCACGCATAACAGAGGCGGTAAATGCATTAACAATAACTTTGTTGTCATACTGGAAGCTCAGATTTTCAACATCAAACACCAACTTGCCAGACTTCTCTGCCTGATTCATGCTCATGTTGGCGTTACCTTGACGAGTGATCCGTTCACTGCGTTCAACTCGAAGCTGTTTTAATGCGCGTACTCTACCTTCATTGCGTGTGCGACGAGCTTTCACCCCTTGTCGAATCCAGGTTTCTTCTTTAGCCAATTTTTTGTCAAATTCAGCAGCTTGTGCTTCTTCAACTCGAAGTGCCTCTTCTTTTCCTTCCAGGTAAGTTTGATAATTTCCTGGAAAACTTAAAATTTGGCCTCGATCCAAATCAACAATACGCGTTGCCATATTTCGGATAAAGCCCCGATCATGACTAATGAAAATAATTGAACCGGCAAAGTTTTTCAGCAAGGACTCTAACCATTCAATGGCGTCAATATCCAAATGGTTGGTTGGCTCATCAAGCAGCAATACATCAGGGGATTGCACTAAGGCTCGAGCTAAGGCTGCACGCCGCTGCCAACCACCACTTAAAGCACTCATTGGCTGGCTGCCATCAAGCTCTAAACTGGATAAGGTTTGGCTAATACGCGTTTCAAATTGCCACGCATTATGTTGGTCCATGGCCTCCTGTGCTACCGCCATTTTATTCAAGTTGGCTTCGCTTGGATCTTGTTGTACCAATTGACTGGCGGCTTCAAAGGCCTCAATCGCTTCCCCAGCTTCTGCTAAGCCTAAAGCAACATAATGGAATACTGTGCCGTTTTCTGTACGAGGTGGGTCTTGAGGTAGGTAGGCAACATTTGTATCTGGGTTGATGCTTATATTACCATCATCCAACTGCTGAAAACCGGCTAATACTTTCATTAAGCTGGATTTACCAGCACCATTACGACCGACCAAACAAACCCGTTCGTTGGGCTCTAACACAAAGTCAGCATTATCTAATAAAGGGATGTGGCCAAAGGCCAGTTGCGCTTTGTTTAAGCGAATAAGGCTCATGCAATTACTCGTAGCAAAAGAGAGATAAAGTTTTGGCATCAAAAGGCCAGCCCAGTTCTGCGCCATTATGATGACGTAGAACTGGGATCTGATGACCATAACGCGTTATCAATTCCGGATTGGTAATAATATCAATCTGAACAGCCTCAATACCCTGCTGCACCAGCAATTGTTGTGCTTGCTTGCATAAGTGGCAACCCGAAGTGTGATAAAGCGTTATTGGCCATTTAGGCATGGCGAACGATCCAAGCATTATGAATGTGTTTATTGCGAGCAAAATCGGGAGAGCGAGTTTGTTCGCTGATGTTATTGGTCGTTAAACCTAGCGCGATTAATCCAGCGCTGTCCATCTTAAAATTGCGCTTATTGTTGGAGAACAAAATTTGACCACCGGGGCGTAATAAGCGCTTTAGTTGCTCAAATAACCACAGGTGATCTCGTTCAACATCAAAGGTTTTTTCCATTCGTTTTGAGTTGGAAAACGTAGGTGGATCGATGAAGATAAAATCAAACTGATCGGTTGATTGCTCTAACCAAGCTAAGCAATCGGCATGCTGAAAACGATGCTGACGACCACGTAAATGGTTTTGCTTAAAGTTGGCTTCGGCCCAGCGTAAATAAGTTTTAGACATATCCACTGTTGTAGTGGATTTAGCTCCACCTAAGGCCGCATGTACAGACGCACTGCCGGTATAAGCAAATAAGTTCAAAAAGTCTTGATTACGGCATTGCTCTTGGATGTAACGACGGGCTAATCGGTGATCGATAAACAGCCCCGTGTCCAAATAATCGGTTAGATTAACCAGAAATTGCGCACCATACTCATTCACAACCAGCTGATTTTGGTTTTCACTAATACGTTGATACTGCTCTTTCCCACGTTGTTGCTGACGTGTTTTAAGCACAACTTTAGAGGGATCGATGGCTAAGACCGTCGGCAAATTCAACAGTACATCAATAATTCGCTGCTGCGCTTTTTTGAGGTCAACACTCTTTGGCGGTGCGTATTCTTGTACCACGGCCCAATCTTGATAAAGATCAATCGCACCGTTGTATTCGGGGAGATCGGCATCGTAAATTCGATAGCAGTCGATACCGTCTTTTTTGATCCATTTTGCCAATTGCTTTTGGTTTTTTCGTAATCGATTCGCAAAATCCTCACCAAAGACCTTACTTACGCTAGCTCCTTCTCCTTTGATGGAAAAATTCGCCAATTGCACCTCGAGTGCGCCATTAAACAATTTATATTGTTTAATGGCTTTTAAGCGTAATGCTGAGAGCAATAATGGTTCGCTGCATAACAAACTTACCTGCCATTCGTGCCATTGAGCTTTAAACTGTTGACCCAGCGAAGCGTATAAATGCAGTAATTCAGGTAATTGACCTAAGCGCTCACCATAAGGAGGGTTGGAGACAACAAAGCCTGCGGTGACTGGTGGTGCTGGCATATCCTTCGCATCTCCACCTTCAAATTGGATATAGCGTGCCATACCTGCAGCGAGGGCATTATCTTTTGCAATAGCAATAACGCGTCGGAACACATCTCGGCCAATAAAGCGCGTTTGGCATTGGTTCTGCCCTTGTTCCGCTCGTTGCTGTGCTTCCTCTTTTAATGAACGCCAAAGCTGCCCTTGGTGCCCTGCCCACGCTTCAAATCCCCATCGTTCACGTTGCAATAATGGCGCGGTATCCGTTGCCATTAAAGCGGCTTCAATCAAAATGGTGCCAGAGCCGCAAAATGGATCAATAAGCGGCTTATCCATCGCATTCACCCAGCCTGAGCGGATCAATATAGCGGCTGCTAAATTTTCCCGCATTGGTGCGCGTCCGGTATCTGTACGATAGCCCCGTTGATGCATAGGTGCGCCGCTAAAGTTAATGCCAACTAATAATTTGTCGGCACGCAAAGCGCAATCAATTTTAACTTCAGGGTTGTCTTTACTTACAGATGGGCGCACACCACTGTGCTCAACAAAAGCATCAACAATGGCATCTTTTACTTTCAATGCCCCAAAAGCGCTATTTCGAATGTCTCGATTACCACCATGGAAGTCGACCATAAAATCAGCGTGGTTTGAAAAGACAGCCGGCCAAAAGAGATTTTTGACATTTTGGTACATTTGCTCGGCGGTTTTCGCCGGTACTTCGGCAATAACAAGCACAATACGGCTTGCTAAACGGCTCCATAAACAGATGCGGTAAGCCACGTCTAATTCGGCATGGAAATGAACAACGGCTTGCCCTTCGCGAACTTGCTCCGCACCTAAGGCAACCAATTCATCAACTAACAGGTATTCCAGCCCCTTGGGGACAGCGGCGTAATAGCGCTTCATCGGATCTCGTACTTATGACCAGCAAAAGCGTTATTATACTGGCTTTATGGTGATATATCCCAATGGAAAGCACTTGGAAGGATTAACGGCTGAAATTTCGACCCTTTCGCTTAAGCTGCTACGATCTCTTTTGCGCTTGATAATTGTTTTAATGGCATAAGACGATCGTTCATCACTTTGATTAATTCGAATTTGGCCAATGACTTATTTTCAGTCAGCAAGCACTGCTCATCAATCAGCATCAACAGCGACGATTGCTCATTAGAATCAATAACAATAAAAGTGGCCATTTGAATTTTCGTTTCAACCGCAACCAACTTGTATAATCTAGGATAAACAATGATATTACTTAGCTGAAAAAACCAGCTTTTAGGCATCAATGGTCGCACAAAATGACGCGCTGCAATTAAGTTAAATATGAGTTCAATACGCTGCTCTTGAGTTCCAAAACTTTGGTGCTCTAAGCTGTCTAAGCCAGACTGAAACTCTTCGGCGTGCAGAAAACTAAAAGGCTTGGGGTATGCAGTATTGGGCGTTAACCACTTTTCATCAAAGGCAGAAACAAACAGCCATTCTTGCCCTAGATGAAGACATAAGTGTTGGTGTTTCTGATCAAAAACCCAATTCCAACTGTTATCAGGCGTTAATACCATAAAAGCAACCGAAATCAATAACTCGACGAATGTAAATACAGTGTTTACATGAATTCAATTAAAAATCAACCGTGCAAAAACAAATAAACCGCAGACCACAGTAAAGTCGGCCTACGGTTCTTAAACCGAACGAGCTTAACGAGCGAGGTAATCTTCGGTAATCGATTTAATTAATTCAGGCCCTTCGTAAATAAAGCCTGTATATATTTGTACCATTTTAGCACCTGCATCAAACTTATCGGCGGCGGTTTTAGCACTTTCAATGCCACCTACCCCCAAGATTGGGATCCGATCTCCTAAAATTGTATGCAGTTTTGCCACTACCGTTGTTGCTTTATCTGCTAGTGGTGCGCCAGACAGACCACCAGCTTCTTTATGCACAGGCAAAGACTCAATGCCGCTTCTATCTAAGGTGGTATTGGTCGCAATCACACCGTCAATTTTATTGCGCACTAAGGCTTCGCATAACGATTCTAACTCGTCATCCGTTAAGTCAGGTGCAATTTTTACAGCCAGCGGTACGTATTTACCGTATTGCTTGGCTAGGCTAAGTTGACGCGCTTTTAAGGCAGAGAGCAGTTCATCCAGCATATCGCCATATTGGAACTCTCTTAACCCTGGAGTGTTTGGTGAAGAAATATTGACCGCAATGTAGCCAGCGACGCTGTAAACTTTATCCATGCAATAAAGAAAGTCGTCTTTACCATGCTCTTGTGGTGTGTCTTTATTCTTTCCAATATTAACACCAATGATGCACTTACCTGGGTTACTGGCTTTAATGTTGGCAACAAGCTTTTCAACCCCACAGTTGTTAAAGCCCATTCGGTTAATAATTGCCCTTGCCGGAATGATGCGAAATGCGCGAGGTTTATCATTGCCTGGTTGCGCACGGGGCGTGACGGTTCCGACTTCGATGTGGCCAAACCCCATGGCTGCGAATCCTTTAATGCATTCACCATCTTTATCCATACCTGCCGCAAGTCCTACGGGATTTGGAAAGGTGATCCCCATAAACTCTACCGGCGCATCAGGCACATTTTGCCGGTAAAAATAAGAGAGTGGTGTGCTGCTTGTAAGGCGAATACCAATAATAGCAAGGTGGTGAGCGGTTTCTGCTTGAGTGAGAAACAGTACTTTCTGGGCAAGACGATAAAACAACACAACAGGCTCCTGCGTAGCAAACAGTTTTATTATAAAACTTATTGTTATTGTGAATTTTTATAGTGCTAGGCACGTTCGCATTTTACTACGAGTAAGTGCAATTCTCGCAAAATAGATAACATTTTTGCAATTTCGTGACAAGACGAGGCTTTTAGTCGATTAATCTGTATTTGCCAGCGTTGCCAAGCGGGCGCATGCTTTTCTTGCCATAAGGTAAAAATCGCTCCTATCTCCTGTTCAGGTTGCATTTGAAAACTTGATAATACAGATAGTGTTAATTGCCGATGGAGGTTTTGACTTCGATATTTGAAATCAATAAAAGCTTGTTTATTGCAATCGTCAATGAAGTATGTAGGCAACACCAGTTCAATTAATTGATCTAGTGTTAACTGGTACCATAAATACAGATGCATTTCGCCGCACTGCAATACCGTTTGCGTACTTTGTTGCTTGAGCTCGAGTACCTCTAACCCAAATTCAAGCCACGGCAGTGTTGCCTGTGGGTTAACCGAAGGTGGTTCTAACCCTTTATAACGGTGCCAGCAAGCCAATAAATGTGGCAGTAATAGTGTCAGATCAGCCTGCGATTCGCTTACTTTTATTTGTGGTTGCTGGTTGATTTGAGCCTGTAATAACCAACGGCTTACATCTAATAACGTTTGCTGCAATAAAATCATATGTTGTATCACGTTAGTGTTATCGGCCAAAGCTTGTTGCCGGTATTGCTCTGCATCGCACAAATGCATCGCGATCACCCCTGCACGCATAACCTCCAACAAATTTAAATCAAACTCATATTGCAACTGGCTCATAGCAACCGCTCCCATTAAATCAACCAGCGCATTACTGATACGAGTAGCAATAATCGGCTTTGCTAAGGGGTGTTGCATGATAGTTTCTGGCCATTTATCCCTAATTTCAGTGGGAAAATAAGCATAAAGCCAAGGCGCTAAAATCGTTTGTAGTGCCTCATTGCTTTCGGTTTGCGGTAAAAGCTCGCTTAAATTGGTGTTCCAATGAATCTTCATTAATGCATGCACAATAGCTATTTCAGGACGTGTTAGCCCTTGCTCTTGCCGTATACGCTGATGAATTTGTTCGTCGGTTGGTAGCGCCATCAACGATCTCTCCAGATCCGCTGTTCGCTCAAGCTGCTGAATAACCCATTGGTGCAGCTTGATATTTGCCAACGCCTGTGCGGCCGCAACCGATAACCCCAGTGTCTGATATTGGCAATCTTGTAGGACGCTCTCAGTTACTTCAGCCGTCAATTGAGTTAATAAGCGATTCCGTTGCTTTAGGCTAATTTGCTGCTGTTTCACCAACAGATCCAACAATACTTTAAGATTTACCTCTCTATCTGAACAAACAACGCCAGCGGCATTATCGATAAAATCGGCGTTTATCACCCCCCCATTTAATGCATATTCAATACGCGCTTGAGGGCTAAGCCCTAAATTACCACCTTCACAAACCATCTGAACCTTAAGTTGGTTGGCATCAATTCGGAGCGCATCATTAGCGGGATCGCCTAACTGGTGATGCCGTTCAAATGAAGCCTTAACATAGGTACCAATGCCGCCATTCCATAACAAATCAACTGGTAATTGCAGCAGCTTTTTAATCAATTGTTCTGGGGTTAAGTGGCTTTCTGAACAATTTAATAATTGCTTGATTTCATTACTCAATGGCACAATTTTGGCATTACGACAAAACACCCCTCCGCCAGCACTCAATGCTTGTTGGTCATAATCGTTCCAGTTTGAATGCGGTTGTTGAAATAGATGCAAACGCGCTTGGTAACTGATCGCCGGCTCAGGGCTAGGATCAATGAAGATATGGCGATGATCAAAGGCTGCAACCAACCGTAATGAAGCACTTAATAGCATACCATTGCCAAAAACATCCCCTGACATATCGCCAATACCAATGCAGCTGAGTCCTTCATTTTCAATATCTAAATGCAATTGTTGGCAATGGCTTTCCACCGAAAGCCAAGCTCCTCGTGCCGTGATCCCTAAGCGCTTATGATCATAACCATGGGTGCCTCCTGACGCGAAAGCATCTCCAAGCCAAAAGCCTTGAGCTAACGCAATGGCATTAGCGCGATCAGAAAAACGACTTGTCCCCTTATCTGCTGCAACTACAAAATAGGGATCGGCCTGATCGTACACAATAAGACTCTCCGCCGAGGTAACGCGATCCCCAACTCGATTATCGGTAAGTGACAGTAAGCCATTAATGAACCTTTCATAACCATCTGCAATGCCTTTAAAACGTGCTTCTCCTGTTGCGGCTAAGCGCTGACAAATAAAACCGCCCTTGGCACCGACTGGCACAATGAGGGCATTTTTTACTTGTTGCGCTTTGCACAAGCCCAAAACTTCCATTCGATAATCGTTTGGCCGTTCCGACCAGCGGATCCCTCCTCGCGCTTGTAAGCCGTAACGCAAGTGCACGCCCTCAATCTGTGTCGAAAAAACAAATATTTCGTAGAGAGGCTTGGGATATGGGCATTCCGCCAGCATGGATGGGCACAATTTAAAGGCTAATGGCAATAACGGATTTGTTGCTGTCTGGTAATAATTAGTGCGAACGGTTGCTTGGAGCATAGCGAGAAGCTGACGCAAAGCTCTATCTTCATTTAGCCCTTGTGCTTGTTGCTGAATTTGTTGCTGAAGCTGAACGACTTGCCCTTCAAACATGGCCCCTCTTTCACTTTTAGTCTCCCCATCCCACATGGGATCAAACCGAAGATGAAATAAGTTAAGCAATGATGCCGCCAGCTGAGGGTAACGAATTAAAACTTGCGCAACGTAATGGGTTTCAAAAATACCACCTAATTGCCGCCAGTAATGCACATAAGCTCGTAAAATATTCACTTCTTGCCCATACAAATGGGCAGCAAACACCAATTCGTTAAAGGGATCGCTACTCAGTTCATGATGAAAAACTTGGCTAAAAGTATGTTCAAAACGCTGTCCAATATCTTTTATAAGTACAGAGCTATTTGCATCACTCACCGCCTTAGGTAGCTTAACGTTAAAAACTAATACCCAAAAACAAGGTTCGTTAGGTAGCTGAATTTCATAAGGACGTTGATCCAAAACAACGATGCCAAAATCTTCTAGCATAGGCATAACAGCCGATAAGGTTAACGATTGATGGCGACGATATACGCGGATTTGATGCTGACTTTTAGAAGATAAGAATCGAATGCGCAATGATTCTATCGACGCTAATTGCCGCAACTGTTCAATATCAAAAATGGCCTTAGCAATGGACTGCTCACTTTGATAAGCCATACTAAATGCGCCGATAAAACGTTGGCTTAGCTTGCAGGCAAGTTGTACCCCGTAGTGTTGATGTAATTGTTCGCTCAGCCGTTCTTGCCAACTTTTAGTTAAATCATGCAACTGACGCTGTAACTGCGATTCATTATAACGAAGTTGCTGGCCAGGTTCGGTTAAAACAACGTATTCGGTTCGTACCCAATAAGACTCTGAAAAATGGCTATTAAAGCTTATGGGTGATTGAGTATTAAAGGTATGCGCTAGTAACCGCTGTGTTTGTTGACGTACTGCCGTATGGTAGTGATCCCTCGGTGTAAAAACCAAAACCATTATAAAGTGACCGAATTGATCCTGACGGATAAAGCTCTGGCTGTGTTCACGTAAACGCATATTTACGATAGCAGTGGCAGTACGGTACAAATACGCAATAGGGGCTTGCAGTAATTCGTCTCGTGGAAAGGTTTCTAGCACATGGCCTAAAGCCCGATAATCATGATGTCGGCAAGCTAACCCAGTAAGTCTAAGTACTTGGTGAACTTTACGGCTGAGCCATGGCAGTTGTTCCGTCTCTTTATAATAAATTGGCGCCCCGTATAGACCAATAAAACAGTGTTCTCCAACCAATTCCCCTGATGCATTGAAACACTTTATCCCTACATAATCGCAATAAGCTGGCCGATGGATACGACTTTGCCTTTGTGTTTTAGTTAAGAGTAAATAGTTTGGCTCAAGCGCTTGTTTACGACCATTTTCTGGTAATTCAGACAGCCATTTAATGTCTTCTTGAGGCAATTTGTCCGCGCTTTCTGTTACACGCATTAATCCCAAACTGGAATGGCGGCAACCAACCCAAAGACAATCGTCCAAGCGTTCTACGGGCAGAGCTAAACCGCTCTCATCCGCTTTGGCATGGAAACGATAATAGCGATAGCCCATAAAGGTGAAATGATGCTCCGCCAGCAAACGTAAAAATGCCAATGTATGTTGTTGCTCTTCGCTACCCGTAACGCAAGGGCCCTGCTCTAATGCGGTGATCACACCCAGAAGTTGATTACGCATCGCTTCCCAATCTCGTACGCAGCAATAAAGCTCTTCAAACACCAAAGTTAACTCAGCTAATGCCCGTTGTTGCTGAAGCTCACTTAGAGGCTCAATTTCCATCAATAAAACCACGATGCCGCTGTCTTTTGTGTCTGGCGTATTGATGGATAACTCTATCTGCCGCTGTAACGGTGTTCCACGTAGCCCAAAGGTTGCCGCCAAGGTTCCTTTCCGAGCGACACCCACTCGATTTAAGCCATGGCGTACAGAATCTATAACAAATGGCATTAATGGCTGTACAACTATCAAATAATGTTGGCTATCAAACGCCATCATTTGCAAGCGAGGCCAATCATCATTATTCACAACTTCCACGCTGCTGGCTTTACTCGGGAATTGTTCGATACTGGTTTTTACCGTCATTAACATTTGGTGGATGGACTCAACTCGATGGCTTTGTTGTTCGTCATCTGTAAGTGGTTGCAATAACCCCTGAGCAAGCGCGGCCACTATCCCATTGTCTGGTATTTGTTGGTGTTCCATATAAGCCAGTAATCGACGGTATAAACTAAATGATGCAGAACTTTTAGGGGAAACAACCATGACTGTTTCATCACTAATCGACGGTAAAATTAAGCATATATCCTTCAGACCATTTCTATTGGCATAGGTAATACTTTCATCACACTTACATAGCAAGTCGCACTAAAAAACCATCACAAGGTTGTGATGGTTTTCTACAGATGGAGCTAAAGAAATTCGCGTTTTCGAACTAGCTGATAGAAGAGGTTTTTGCGGAATTCAATGTCATTTCAGAAACTTGGGGCTCTCCTGTAATGGCAAGTTTCGGTTGCCGCCAAAACAGTTTAATTAATGCTGGTAACAGTAAGATGGCTCCTAACATATTCACGACAAACATAAACGTGAGCAAGATCCCCATATCCATTTGGAACTTAAGATCGGAAAAGACCCAAGTGCTCACCCCTACCGCCAAAGTAATACCAGTAAAGATCACGGCATTGCCGCGTTCAATTAACGCTTGTTTATATGCATCGACAACTGACATCCCTTGACGCAATAAAGGCATCATGGTTGAAAGGATGTAAATGCCATAATCCACACCGATGCCAACCCCCAGTGCAATCACTGGTAAGGTCGACACGGTAAGGCCAATATTCAGTTTCACCATTAATGCCTGTGCTAATGTCGACACCAAATACAGTGGCAGAACAACGGCAATCGTAGCCAGTAACGAACGGAAACTTACTAAACAAAGTACAAAAACAGCCCCATAGACATATAACATCATCGGTGTTTGTGCTGCAGCTACTGCTTCATTTGTGGCAGCCATTACCCCGGCAGGCCCCGAAGCCAGATGAAAGCTTAAGTCATCATTATTAAAGCTCTCAGCCTCTGCTTTTACCGCTGCAACCACACGGCTTAATGTTTCGGCTTTATGATCGGTTAAGAAAAGATAAATCGGCATCACGGTACAGGCGTTATCTAACATCCCTGATGTTGTGGGCACTTTTGATACGGCCTGCACCAACGTCGGGGTGGTTCTAGGTAATACTTGCCACTTAGGATTCCCTTCGTTAAAGCCTGCATTAATGGATTTTGCTAACGAGGCCAACGACACCGTAGACTGTACTCCATCAACGTTTTCTAAGCGCCACTGAACTTGATCAATCTGATCCATCGCAGAGTGGTAAGTGCAGGATTGTTCAAAGCCCTCCACCAATACGGTTAACACATCCGTGGTTACAGAAAATTTATCGGTAATAAAGAAAGTATCTTGGTTATAACGAGAGTCTTGTTTTAAGGCGGGAGCACCGGCATACAAATCCCCAATTTTAATGGTTTGAGCCTGTTGCCAGCCCACAAAAAATACGCCTAACGCTACAATAATAATGACAATAGAGCCGGAACCGCCAGCAAAAGCTGCCATGCCACTCCAAAGTTTATTCGGCTTTTTCTCTGTACTAACCGAAACCAAGTAGTTATCACTAAAGCGCGCATAAGAGAGCAACAGCGGCAATAAAATAAGATTGGTTAAGATAATTACGGCAACACCTAATGAAGCTGCGATGGCAAGCTCACGAATAATTCCGATATCAATCGAGAGTAAAGTAAGGAAACCAATGGTATCGGACAATAAAGCGATCATACCTGGGACTAATAGATTGCGAAAAGCACCTTTAGCCGCATTCATCGCCGAGTCGCCTTTGGCAACCCGACGACCGACCGCATTAATCATTTGTACGCCGTGACTGACACCAATAGCAAAAACTAAAAACGGCACCAAAATAGACATTGGGTCCAAACCAAAGCCCAATACCGTTAATCCACCCATCTGCCATATAACGGCAATTAAGCTACATGTTAGAGGTAATAGGGTTAAGGTAATACTGCGGGAGAAGACAAACACCATCAGTGCGGTGATCCCAAGCGCTATCAAAAAGAAGAGCATGACACCTTTAGCACCATCAGCAATATCACCCGACATTTTGGCAAAACCAATAATATGAACTTGAATGTCATCGCTTTGGTATTGTTCACGAATTTGCCGTTCGAGTGTTTCAGCAAACGCAAGCACATCCATGGGTTTGGTGGTTGGTCCGCCAGCCACTTGCTGATCGGCCTCTAACGGTTGCCAATCCAGTAATTGGGCCGTAATCATAGCCGCGCTATAATCATCGGCCACCATACGTCCAACAATGCCCGCTCGTTGCACATTATGCTTTACTTGCTCAACGCTCCGAGCACTGCCATCAAAATCTGCTGGGATCACAGGACCACCGCGAAAGCCATCTTCAACCACTTCCGTAAAACGCGTTGACGGACTAAAAATGGATTTCACTTGAGTTCGGTCGATACCAGGAATAAAAAATAATTGGTCATGGATTTGGCGAAGCGTATCCAGAAACTCCGCGTTATAAATATCACCAGAGCTATCTTCAATAGCCACCATAATGCTATTCGCACCACCAAACTGCTCCTGATGCTTCATATACGTTTGCATATAAGGGTGGTTAAGTGGAATGTTTTTGGTAAATGCCGCGTCCATACGCAGTTGTGAGGCGGCAATTCCAAGCCCAACTGTCAGTAAAGCAAATAGCAGCAATACTGCTACCCGATATCGAAATAACAATGTCTCGAGACCACTCATTCCTTTATCCAACATACATCTTCCTTGTTACTGCTTACTATTTGTTATTTGCGTAAAAAACATTACAGGTTTAGCCAATGCACCCCAGCACTACCAGAAACGGCGACACGCCCATCACGCCGCTCTGCAACGCTCACTAAATCTTCACCTTTAGCCACCAGATCACTCACAAAACTGTTGCCATCATCTTTACTCAATAAGACATGACCACTGTTTGCCACCATCACAATATCGCCAGACATTAATTGAACTACACTATTAATAGTGCTGCGGACATCCGTGTTAATGGCATACCAAGTTTGTCCTTGATCTTCACTGCGAAAAATATTGCCTCTCAAACCAACTGCTAGCCAACTCCCTCGCTCGATTTCAATAAAATCAAATAACGAGCCATCATAAAACGGATTGATAGCCTGCCAGCTGTCACCTTGATCCATTGAAAGGGCTAATAGACCCATTTCACCAACCATCACTAAACGGCCATCTCGTAATTTGCTCAAACGATTAAAGTGCGGCAACATGGCGCTCCGCTCTTCTTCATAAAACTCAGGATCTTCTAACTTTAATTCATCCAAATAAGCCAGATCATCAGGGTGCAGTAATTCCCCATAAAACTGAGGGGTCCAACTGCTTCCGCCATTTTGGCTCACATAAGCCATACCATATGCCCCAACCGCTAAGATTTTGGTCGGCGTAATGGCCATGACATCTAATAAAGGTTTATCTAACTCTGGTAATGACTGTGTTAATCGCCAATTTTGGCCACCGTCTTTGGTAATAATAATGGTGGCGTCATGGCCCACTGCCCAGCCATTTTTTCCAGCAAAAGTAACCCCAGTAAACAACGCCGAGCTAGGCGTTTGTAATTGTTGCCATTGATCATCCATCAATGCGAGTAGATGACCGCGAGCGCCTACGCCCATCAATTTATTGCCGTTATAAGCTAAATCCAGCACCGGCGCTTGGATCGCTTTAGGCGCAATGTAGGCCGGCGTACTTGCCATAGCAGGCAAGCCCAACATGCTCAGTAATAAGGAAAGAGTGATTTTATTTTTCATGGTTCCCACCAACGAGTTACTACCAACTAATGCCTCAGCAACTGGGTGCCAATAACGGCACCCATTAGAATGTTGAGCTTAGCGACGACCAGAACGGCGCAACGCATTAGGAGTAAAGTCTTTTGCAGACATTTCCTGATTAAAATCAACAACATCACCTTGGTTATCTAAACCCATTGCTAAATAACGTCGTGAATTCAGATCATAATAAACTTCAAGGGTCGACCAAATGAGTGGCTTATCGTAATAGTTAATCGCATGAGTCATAGCCACCCGATAAAGCTGATCGCGCTTATCATACAAATCCGTTAGCGCAATTTGCCAACTGTCCTCGTCAAGATAAAATGTTCGCGTTTTATAGATATGGCTTACCCCATCTTTCAGCGTGGCCTCTACCTCCCAGACTCGGTGTTTTTCCCAGCGCACTAAATCCATATTAATGTGCCCTGGATGAATGATTTGATCGTAATTCAAATTACCACTGTGAAGCTTATAGCTGTTGTAAGGAATGTATAATTCCTTCTTACCTTTCAGCGTCCAGTTGTAACGTTCAGGCGAACCATTATAGAGATCAAAATCATCCGTCGTACGTAAGCCATCAGAAGCGGTTCCCGGAGCATCAAACGCCACATTCGGTGCTCGGCGTACACGGCGCTGTCCGGTGTTATACGTCCATGCTTGCCGAGGACGTTTTTGCTGATCCATGGTTTCATGAACCAGTAACGCCGTACCAGCGAGCCGTGATGGTGAAGTCACGGTTTGCTTAAAATAAAACTGTAAATTTTCTTCGCTCATCACCTCAGGATCTACATCAGGATGACCATAAACGAAATTGACCCGCTCTTCGGTTTCAACCAAGGTAAAGCGGCCATTAGCCGTGGGTGCTGCTTGGTTTCGCTGAAGCACTGCGGTTTCACCACGGTAACGGTATATATGGTTGAAGATTGCTTCAGAGCCATTTTTAGGAATGGGGAAAGGCGCCCCGGCAGATGCACCGGTTACCCCATTCCCTCCAGGAGTTAACTCCGCATTTATCGCATTTCGTTTTACAGCATCGTAAATTTTCTGAGGGTAAGAACTGCTGCGGTGCGTAGGGTAAATATCCATTTTAAAGGTATCTGGATACTGCATCAGCATCGCCTTGACACCCGGCGTAAGGTACGCCTCATACTCCATCATATTATCGGCGGTAATAGTAAAGAGAATGGCATCATCAGCGTAGGGATCAGGATGAAAATCACCTGTTTTATAATTTGCTGGCGGCTTAGTAATACCACCACTCCAAGCAGGGATCGAACCATCAGCATTGCCGGCCATTTCTGCACCCATTGGTGTTAATTCAACACCAAGCTTGGCGGCTTCCTCAGGGGATACTTTTGCATACGCGGTAGCAGTAAAGGCAAGTGCTATTGCTGAGGCAATGACTCCGTATCGTTTCATTATATTTGCCCTCTTAGATAGAAAACTTCAGGTTGAAAGAGACAAAATCTTTGTCAGACAAGGCATTGGTTGTGCCTTTCCCCCCCCAATAAGCGTTGTAGCTCAAATCCCATGACCAACGAGATAGGTAATCAGCAGATAACGTTACTGCAGCAGATTTGCGCTGTTCCGAAAATAAATACAGGGGATCTGGTGTGGTGCCATCAACATCATGACTAAAGACAATGCGAGGTGAGAGATTCCAGCCAAATAACGCATTGGGATACTCAGCTTTAGCGACCACACGATAGCCCCAAGCAACATCGGTTGGGAATGCATCTTCTTCAGCCCCCGCGTGGAGCAAATCCAACACCGCTAAATTATCTAAGCGCCCTTCAATGCCAGCGCGTTCGGTTCCAGGGCCATTTAAGCGAATTTCATCTGCTGTTGGCATGTTATGAATGGCAATGCCCCCGACTTCGGCTAACATCACCAAATTACTGGCACCAAACGTTGGCCCAAAGATGTGGGTTAATGTTATCTGCGCTTGCGTGCTATCGACTAAAATATGGCCTGGAGCTTCCTCCCCTGCCTCTAGCCGAGTGCCATCCGGTGTTAGGTACTGCGATAATTCTGTAAAGGCAGGAACTAACCCCGCATTAGCCAATTGCTCTGGCATCGCAGCAAACAGTAATTCAACATCATCAATTTGCAGTGGCTCATCTTGGCGATGTGCAATTTCCCCCGCTACCGAAGTATCGCCAATATTGGTGTTAAATGAGAAACCGTAGAGCTGAATGTCTTCTTGATAAGTGAGCTTCGCTTGAGTGAATGTATTTAAGTTTAATAAATCATCACGACTGATTTCAGCACCACTTGCTACTACCGAAGCCAAATAGCCTAAATCTTGCTGAATGGCCCCTTCGCTAAAGTTGGAGGCTTTACCTGCAATAATCGGGCGACGGCTATGGTAATTCATGTAATACAGGCCAAATTCCGTATCATTTAACCAAGGTGCAAATAAGCCCAATTTCATCCCATATTGACCTTGGTCATCGGGTTCCGCGGCATAATCAATTAATACTGTTTTAGTGGAATAATCTAAGACACGTGCGCCTAATGCAGCCAAAGTCGCAAGATCCCCAACAGATGCGGCGGCGGTGCTATTTGCCAACAAATTATATTCACTTAACAAATGGTCTAAGGTGATATCTGGGTTCCCTGAAAAACCTAACTGACCATTATTTTGGTAGCCACCTGCCGATGCAAAATCATTGCTAGCAAAATAAGTTCCAGCCACAGGTAAACGCGTTTCTTCCCAACGATACTGATAAAATGCGTCAATATTGATGTTTTCGGTAATACCAATGCTGCCCCAAACCATCCCAACAGGAATAAAGGCTTCTTTAAGTTCGGAACCAGGAGCTTGGAGGCGCGCTAAATCCACTGGATTGACTTGGTTTAAACCATGGCTAATTAAGGTGCTTTCCCCCCAGCTAACTACCTGATCGCCGACACGAATAGAGACGGGCATATCCCCAAGTTCAAAATCCGCAAATAAGAAGTAATCCAGCATGCGAATATCATTACAAACGTATTCCGCAGCAAGTTGATCAGAGCAAACGTCATAACCTTCGCCAGTTAACGTATTCTGATACTCACTGTCCCCGTTCATCTGCTTATTGTCGAAAAAATAAAAAGCTCGGCCGAAAAAGCCAACGTTGCCATAAATCAATTCAAGCTCATGGCTGCCTTTAAAAATTTCACTAAACGTTTCACCAGGGTTATAGATCTGATTGCTTAAATCACCATTGGCAGAGAAACCACCAACGCGAGCGAAAACATCGCTAGAACTAAGAGGCGAATAAAATGCATCGACCATGCCATTAGTGGTGGTAAAGCCGTAATCCTGCCATTCAAATAAATTACTTTTGGCGATTTTATCTACATTTCGGTCTTCCACTCGCCATGCGGCACCGACCGTCCAAGTTGAATCTAGGCTGCCTTGGATATCACCCCATTGAAACGAAACCGCTTGCACTGGATTGCTAAGCAAGCCGCCAACTAAGGCCGCTAATGCTGTTTTTTGAAAGCGTAATGCATTTTCTGTCATTGGCGCTTTTCTCCCCATGATAATTTTGTGTTTGTTGCATTTCCTTTAATGGAAATTAACGCCATTGTTAACGCAACCACTATCGACTAGCAACAGCTAACGTGAAATAAATCGCTTTTGTCTGAGTGGGTTATGGGTGAATTCAAACAACCATTTGAAACTTTCGTTTCATTTATTGAGGAGAAATTAAGCCAGACCTAATAACAATATATATAAACCTTTAATTAACATAAGCTTAGCTTAAAAATAAAAAAAAGGAGCCATCCTGAAATGACTCCCTCACGTTTAAAGTTATTACTCAAATTTTAACTTAGTCGCACCAACTCCAACAATTGTCCTTGGCCATCTAAGGTCATTTGGTAATGGCCAGAGAGGCCATTACTCGTTACAAAAGGCCGTAGATGGCGCAAATGGATCTGCATCTGACGACCACAATGCGTCGAGACATTTAAATGGGTTGCCTGCCCACGGTAATACTGTTGCAACCGTAACGCAGGCACATTTAAAGAAAATGAAAACGTGTGCCTAAGTGTCATAAGCTTAACTGAGAGACTTACTTACCTTTTCATATAGATCGCGACTTAAATCAGGCAACTCAGCTAAACGTTGCAATTGCATTCGCATTAACTGCTGCCGCGTTTCATCCATGCCTTTCCAATCTAATAACGGCGTAATAATACGTGCTGCACACTGAGGATTAATGTGGTTTAGCTGTAGCAACTGATCGGTTAAAAAACGGTATCCACTGCCATCAATGGCGTGAAATTGGTTGCGATTGCCATTAGCAAAAGCACCAATTAACGCACGCACCCGATTAGGGTTAGCCATATCAAACTTCGGATGCGTCATCGCCTCTTGAATGTCATTTAACACATTTACTTTAGGTGCCATTGCGATTTGACTAAACCACTTATCCATCACCAAAGTATCGTTTTGCCACTGTTGCTTAAAATGCTCAAGCGAATCAACTGCAATGGGCAATCGCGCCTGATTCATCGCATTTAATGCAGCAAGACGATCCGTCATATTGTCAGCTTGAGCATATTGCCATGCACAAAGTTCTTGCGTGGCAGCCTTTGCCGCCATGGCTAATAAAAATAAACAGCCATTTTTTAATGCGCGCTGCCCAACCGATACACCATCATGCTGATACGGCTGATGCTGAAATTGGCGATAGCGACCGAGTAGCTCATCTTCAAGCTCATACCCTAACTGAGCTTGCAGTTGACGGCGGCTCATATGCAGTAATTCAACGTCGATATCGGGGCGTAACTGCGCTAATGCTGCTTCTGCTGGCAGGGTCAACATTTGCGCCATCAATGCCGGATCTTGGCTGTCATCAAGTAGTACAGCTCGCAAAGCATCAAGTAAGCGTTCAGACACACGTTGCTGAATGCCATCAGCTAAGGCAAACACCTCTGCAGTCAGCAAACGCTGGCCTGCATCCCAGCGCGCAAAATCATTACTTGCATGGCTCGCTAATAATGCTAATGCTTCAGAAGAGATGGGTTGTTGTAGCTTAATGGGAGCAGAGAAGTTCTCAAACAACGAAGCCACAACCGGTTGGTCAATCTCATCAAAGATCCAGCTTTGCTCTGCTTGAGTAAAATTCAGTACGTTTGCACTGGCTTGCCCATGTTGGATCAGTGGTATACTGAGACCAGTACTAGCACATAACAGCTCAATAGCCACAGGCATATGCAATGGTACTTTTTGCTGTTGATCCGCGGTTGCCGGCGTATGCTGTTTAAGCATTAAATGGTATTGCTTCTGTTCAGGGCAATAACGCTCAAATGCTTCAACCACCGGTGTACCGGACTGGCTGTACCATAAACGAAACTGCGTTAAATCCACTTCTGATGCGTCTTCCATTGCGGCCACAAAATCATCACAGGTAACCGCTTGGCCATCATGCCGCTCAAAATAAAGCGCCATGCCCTTTTGGAAATCGACCTCACCCAATAAGGTATGCATCATGCGAATGACTTCAGCCCCTTTATCGTAAACCGTTACGGTATAGAAGTTATTCATTTCTAATACCATTTCAGGTCTTATCGGATGCGACATTGGCCCAGAATCTTCGGCAAACTGATGATTACGCATGACATTCACAGCATCAATACGGTTAACAACCGGTGAGCCGAGATCCGATGAAAATTCTTGGTCTCTAAAGACGGTTAACCCCTCTTTTAAGCTAAGCTGGAACCAATCACGGCAGGTTACTCGGTTACCCGTCCAGTTATGAAAATACTCATGGCCAATAATGGATTCAATTGTATGGTATTCACTGTCTGTCGCGGTTTGGGGATCGGCTAATACCACTTTAGAGTTAAAAACATTTAAGCCTTTATTTTCCATTGCCCCCATATTGAAGAAATCCACAGCCACGATCATGTAAATATCCAGATCGTATTCCAAATTAAAACGCTGCTCATCCCAAGTCATGGCACGTTTTAAAGAAGCCATGGCATGATCTGCTCGATGCAGATTACCGCGATCAACAAACAGCTCTAATGCGACTTCGCGCCCAGAGCGAGTAACAAAGGTATCGACTAATCGATCAAAATCGCCGGCAACTAACGCAAACAGATAGCTGGGTTTGGGAAACGGGTCATGCCATGTAGCAAAGTGGCGTCCATTCGGCAGCTGCCCTTCGCTAACTTTATTGCCATTTGCTAAGAGATAGGGGTACAGCTGTTCATCGGCTTCAATACGGGTGGTATAAATTGCCAATACGTCAGGTCTATCTAAAAAATAGGTGATGCGGCGGAACCCTTGCGCTTCACATTGAGTACAAAAGGCGCCGCCAGATTTATATAAGCCTTCCAAACTGGTGTTATTGGCGGGATCAAGTTCAGTCACCACCGTCAATTCAAAAGATGCTAGGGAGGCAGTTAATACCAACCCTTGTTCATTAAGTTGGTAATCCGTCTCGGTCAGAGCTTGGCCATTAAGCGCAATACGTTTTAAATGCAGATGCTCGCCATCAAGAACCAAATGTGTGGCTTGCTCGTTTAACCGTCGTACTTGCGAGGTGGCTGTTACAAGCGTTGTATTGTCAGCCAATTGCACGTCTAAATGCAGTTGCTCAATAGTAAAATCTGGGATTTGGTAATCTGAGCGGTGTTGTGCTACTAAAGTCGACATCCAATCCGTCTCCATCTGTGATTGTGAATGGTAGCAGTATACCAATCAATTACCTGTGAGAGATGACTCGCCGGCGCATAGAAAGGATTCTTTGTGTAAAAATAAATGGCCAGAAACAAAAAAACGCTGCATTACTGCAGCGTTTTTATCTTACTTAGTGGAGCAATCACTTATTGCGGGCAGTAATCGAGTAATTCACCAAATCCGCGGTAATCGCGCCAGCTTCTGCCAACATGTAATCTGGCAACTCAATTTTATCGCCATCTTCCAATTTAGCTACCGCAGCCAAACCTTGTTGTTTACGACGCATGTTCATCCGTTCCAATGCACGTTTATCGTCGGCATCTTGATTCGCTTTACGTTCTGCTTTTACCAGCGTAACCCAGTCTTTATCTTTTTCTTTACGATAGCGTTCAATGTCTTCACGCAACAGACCAAACTCATAACTTTCAGCCAGTCGCTCTTGATGTTTATTATCTAAGTGTTGAATTAATTCTGAGCTAACCAAATGCAAAGGGTTGTAACTAGCGCTTGGAATTGAGTCCCATGGTAGTGCATTTTTTTCTTGTGACTCACCATACTCCCCCTCTTTAAAAAAGCTTGGAAATAGAAGATCTGGGGTAACCCCTTTAAGCTGAGTAGAACCGCCATTAATGCGATAAAACTTAGAGATGGTATAGGTTACGTTGCCCATCGGCTTTTCATATAGATCATAAATTCGACCTAAAGGGCGATGCTGTTGAACCGTGCCTTTCCCAAAGGTTTGCTCACCTAAAATAACAGCACGACCATAATCTTGCAGAGCCGCCGCAAAAATTTCTGAAGCGGATGCACTGTATTGATTCACCATAACCGTTAATGGGCCATCATAAGCGACCCCCATATCCGTATCGGCATTCACGGTTACACGATTACGCTGATCACGGATCTGCACAACAGGCCCATGGCTAATAAACAACCCAGTTAAGACACTGGCTTCGCTTAATGAGCCACCGCCATTACTACGTAAATCAACAATTATTCCATCCACTTCTTCCGCTTTTAATTTTTCGATAGCACGGGCGGTATCATTGCTGACGTTCATGTAAAAGCTTGGGATCTCAATGACGCCAATTTTGCGTTCACTGCCACCGCTATTCACATTTAATACTTCGGATTTTACGGCTCGGTCTTCGAGCCTAACTTGATCGCGGACGATCTGGATCTGTTTCGGCCGAGCTTGATTGCCATCTTTAGCAGCCAATACTTCTAAGGTTACGGTTGAACCTTTACTGCCTTTAATCAGTTCGACCACATCATCTAAACGCCAACCAATAATATCAACGATGGGTTTTCCCTGTTGGCCCACACCAATGATCTTATCGTCTGGTTTTAAATCGCCTTGCTTATCTGCAGGGCCACCGCTCACCAGCTCACGTACAACGGTATAATCGTCGTTCAAGGTTAATACCGCGCCAATGCCTTCAAGAGATAGATTCATCTCCGTTTTAAAGCGGTCGGCGTTGCGTGGTGACAAGTAACTTGTGTGAGGCTCTAATGTGTAAGCAAAAGCATTCATTACGCTTTGAAACACATCTTCACTCTGAGTTTGAGTGAGTCGTTTAATGGCGTTATCGTAGCGTTTCGTTAATGTTTCTTGTATTTCTGGCCACGTTTTACCGGTCATCGCCAAATTAAGGGCATCATGCTTAACCCGCTGGCGCCAAATCTCATTAAGTTCTGTCGTTGTTGTTGCCCAAGGCGCTTCGAGCCGATCGTAGGTATAACGATCATTGGCAACATCAAAATCCATAGGTTCATCAAGCAACGACAAAGCAAAAGCCAAGCGTTCATAACGGCGCTGTAAAGAGAGCTCATACATGGCATAGGCATTGGTTAGCCGGCCGTTACGAATCTCAGTGAGTAATCGCTGTTGATGTTGTTGAAACTGAGCAATATCTGATGCTAACAAATTGGAACGATTAGCGTCCAATTGCATCAAATAGCGTTGAAAAACTTGCTCAGCAAACGAGTTATCTAAATTCGTTTGCCGATAATGAGAGCGAGTGAAAAGATCAGTAACACGCTTGCTGGCCACCAAATGTTGATCTTCTTGATTCAATTTGGGTAAATCGGTAATTGGTAGGCTTGGCTCAACCGCCATGGCTTGCACTGCCATCACCGCACCAAAAACTAATGTGGTGATTTGATTAAGTCTCATCAACTCGCTACTCCTCGTACCTTAACTCTCTGAATTTAAATAGAGATGTGCTCGGCTTTCACTTTTACTGTTAACCCAGTTTCTAAGCGCACAACTACATCGTTTTTAGACAAATCGACAATGGTACCTTTTACTGGAGCACGGCCTAAAGTCACCATTACATCTAAGTTTACAGCTAATTGGTCTGCTGCAACTTTTACTAATGGTTTTGCCGCTTTCTCAGCCGGAGCTTTAGCTACTTTAGATGGTTTTGCTTTGGCGGCCTGCTCTGCACGTGCAGGACGTGGCTTACGCTCTGGGCGCTTCGCTTTACGTTCAGCCGCCGCTTTTTCTTGGCGTAGTTCTTTCGCGCGATTTTGACTATCTTGCAGTGTTTTTTGTGCGTGTTCGATGTGCTCTTGCTCTAACTCACCACATGGATTGCCATCCAAATCAACCCGTACTGCACCAGGCTTGGAACCGCGCAAGTAACGCCAGCTATTAGTGTAGCGGCGAATTGCTTGACGCAGTTGAGTTTTGCTTACTTTTTCATCCTCGGCTAGGCATTCTGCCAATTCTTGGAATAAGCCAATTTTAAGTGGCTGAGCCTCACCTTCAAGAGTAAAACACTTAGGAAAACGCTCTACTAGGTAGGCGATAACTTCTTTTACGTCTTTCAATTTTTCGGTGTTTTCCAAAGGAGAGTTTGCTTCAGTGGTCATTAAAAGTCTTCCTGGCCCAAATCAGGGTCAATGTTATTGAACAGTGCTTCGACGAAGGCATCAACCATATCGTCATCCAACTCTAGAAGTTGGGGATTGTATTGCCAGTTTGGCCACACAGAATCAAGCATATGCTCGAGCTGTGTCACCTCAATATCCTTATCAGCCTGATCATACACTGCATGCAGCAATGTATTAATATTTTCGGCCGCTAGGGCCTCTTGCCCTTCCCATTCACCCACTTCATTGGCATCCATCAAGTAGGTATGGATTGCGATTAATTCTTTCATTGTACTTGCTCTAAATGCCGTTCCAACACCCGTACCAATTGTTCGATACCATGACGGTCCTGCTCATTAAAGCGCGCTTTAACTGGCGCATCGAGATCTAAAACCCCAACCACATTCCCAGCTACCCGTATTGGCACAACCAATTCAGACTCGCTCGCGTTATCGCAAGCGATATGGCCAGCAAATTGGTGTACATCATCAACCCGTTGGCTACTACCCGTTGCAACAGCAGTACCACAAACACCTTTACCTACCGGAATCCGCACACAGGCAACTTGCCCTTGAAATGGCCCTAGAACCAATTCACTTGGAGAATCTAACCAGTAAAAACCAGCCCAGTTTAGATCAGGTACGGAGTTGTAGATAAGTGCAGAGAGATTCGCCAGATTAGCGGTTAAGTTCGGCTCGCCAGCGATCAAACACTCGGCTTGTTGGCATAGCAAGTCATAGTTGATTTTTTCAGCGGACAACATGTTGAAAACTTAGCATTCGAATGAGCCTGCCATTAACCCAGTTTCCTCGGTCTGAGTCAAGAAACAAGCCAAACTAAGCGGACAGATAAGGCTGATAATGCCAAGCAAACAACAAAATAAATACAAAACAGTGCCTATGTAGACTCTGGTTAATGCTCTAGAATAATGATAATTAACCGATATATGCCTTAATAATAGCCTCTGGTTTTCCCTTGTCTCATTCATTTATTCTTTGCCCAACTTGCGATACTCAAGTTGCTTTTAACGCGTTACCTGCTGGGATCCGAGCCTACTGCCCCTGCTGTGGTTCGGAAGTATATCATCGCCCTCATGAAGACCAGCGCACCTTACTTGCTTTGGTGATCACTGCTTTTCTATGCTATTTCCCAGCAAATTTCTTACCTGTGCTAGAAATTGAACTGTTAGGAAACATTCGCCAAGCAACGATTTATCATGGTGCACTAACCATGATAAACGACGGTTTTATCTTAGTTGGGATCACCGTGCTTGTTAGTGGCGTGATTGCGCCCTTGCTTCTTCTTAGCTCAATACTGGCACAATTACTTCTTATTCTTTATCCCGTGAATCGGCCACTATTAGGGTGGTTATTACGGCAGCAATCTTGGCTCCAAAAGGCCTCAATGGTCGAAATTTATTTGATCAGTTATTTGGTCGCGGTCTTTAAACTGTCCGATTTCACTCATGTTACGTTCGGATGGGGAAGCATCTCATTGGTCTTACTGTTCGTAATGACCGCTTATGTTTTATACGAATACAATTTTGACGATATGTGGCATCAGTATGATATCCAACAACGCTGACTTTAGGTTGTGTGATGCTTGCCATCTCACAACTCGTGCGCATCACACCTGCCCTCGCTGTGGCAGTCTTTTGCATGACCGACGTCCAAACTCTCTCCAAATCAGTGCGGCGTTACTTATTTCTGCTTTTATTTTTCTATTTCCAGCGAATTTGCTGCCCATTACCCAAACCGTAAATCAAGGTGTGGTTAGCAACGACACCATTTATACTGGTATTTTAGCGTTGATCCATGCGGATATGGCAGGCATTGCTGCTGTTGTATTTATCGCCTCAATATTAGTACCCATTATCAAAGTGTGTGGCTTAGCCATCATTTTAATAACTATCACCTTTGGCATTGCTCTGCCTCGAAAACCCTTAACGGTTGCCTTTCATATCATTGAATTCATCGGTCGTTGGTCCATGCTCGATCTGTTCGTTATTTCGATTATGGTAAGCGTCATTAATATGGGACAACTGCTTTATTTTACACCTGGGCCTGCCGCTACCTATTTTGCTTTGGTCGTTTTATTTACCCAACTTGCTGCACAACATTTAGACACTCGACTATTGTGGGATTTAGATAAGGATAACAATGAATAACACCCCCCTTACCCCAAAACTCCACCGCAAACGAACCCTATCTCCGGTTTGGATACTGCCTGTTTTAGCTGCACTGCTCGGCATATGGTTACTCGTTACCCACATTCAGGAGCGCGGTTCCGATATTACTGTTCGTTTTAGTAATGCAACCGGTATACAAGCTAATAAAACCTTAGTGCGCTACCAAGGCATTATTGTTGGCCAAGTAACTAAAGTAACTTTAGCCAAAGACAATATTTCAGTGGATGTACAAATCCGCATGCAGCAATCTGTGAATGATTTACTGCGGAAAAATACCCAGTTCTGGTTAGTTAGCCCTAAGGCTTCCTTAACGGGTATTAATGGCTTAGATGCCCTATTTTCCGGTAATTACATTGGTATGGCGCCGGGTGATGGCAGCATCGAACATGAATTTGTTGCCAGCGATAAAGCTCCCGTGTGGACCGATTTAGATAAAGGCCTTGTCATTAGCATTCAAGCTAAAGAACGTGGTTCTCTTGATATCGGCAGTGGGCTTTATTATCAGCAAGTTAAAGTGGGTGAAATCATCGATTTTAAACTGCAGCAAGAATCGGGTGAGGTTGATTTTACAGCGATCATTGAACCGGAGTATCAAAACTTAATTCGCGTTGATAGCCGCTTTTGGAATGTCTCAGGCGCGCAAATAGTGGCAAACCGCGATGGCATTGACATTAACGTTGAAAGCCTTGCCAGTCTGATCGCTGGTGGTATTACTTTCTCAACCCCCAAAGATAGCCCAGTGGCTGTTGCGCACCAACAATTCACTTTATTTGCCAATCAGCAAGATGCTGTTGAGCGCATTGCCATTCAATTAACCACAAATGACGCTGAAGGCCTAAATAGCGGCAGCGCTATTCGCTATCGAGGCCTGCAAATTGGCCAAATTAGCCAAATTAGTTTAGATGGCGAGCAAGTACAGCTCAACGCTTGGATTGATCAGGAATACCAAGATTTAATACGTAGTGGTAGCCATTTTAGCCGTGTGCAAGCCAGCATCGGCCTTACAGGCGTTAAAAATATCGACACCTTAATTTTTGGAGATTTCATTCGCTTATGGCCGGGAAGCGGCAAGATTGAATCGCAATTTACACTACACAATACCGACCCAGAAAGTGCCGTTAGCGGCCGCAGATTTACTTTAACTCAGGCTAAATTACATGGCGTTACGGTAGGTGCTCCACTGCTTTATCGTGGGGTTAATGTTGGTGAAGTCTTAGCCATTAATTTGGCGCATAACGGGGTTGATATTGAGGTTTTCATTGCTGAAGAATACCAACACCTCGTACGTCAAAATAGTCGTTTTTGGCTTGAAGGTGCCTTTGAAATCACCGCAAACTTTGCCGAGCTTGGGATCAGCGCAGCGCCTTTAGCAAATGTCGTGCAAGGCGGTATCGCCTTTACTAGCTCAACACGCGTTGAAGAAGCCCCTGCGGGGATGCGTTTTCCCCTGTCAAATAGCCGCAGCCAAGCCCTTGACCCAGAACCGATTAAGTTACAGTTAATCACCGATTCGTTAAACGGTTTAAATCCTGGCTCACCGGTGTTTTATCGTGATCTCGAAATTGGTGTTGTTGATAACATTCAATTAGACAACGAACGCTTAAAAGTGACGGTGCATGTTGCCCATCGCTACCACTATCTACTGAATCCGAATACTCGCTTTTGGCATTATTCAGGTCTTGAGGTCGAAGGTTCGTTGGCTGGGCTCAAAGTGCGCGCCAATCCATTAATTTCAATGGTTCGCGGAGGCCTTGCTCTCGGGCACCGTCAAGACCAACAAGCAACTGGTGAGATCTCAGATCGCACCATTTATGCGAATGAAGCGGATGCTTTGGCCACGGGAATTGCCATTCAACTGAGCCTAAAAGCCAACGCCAAAATCGAGGTGAATAGCCCAATCCGCTATCTTGGCCATCATATAGGTAGCGTGCGTGCCGTAAGTTTAGATCCAAACCTCATGACACAAACCATCATGGCTAACATTGACCAAACTTGGAGCGCTCAATTCGTTCAAGCAGATGCCCAATATTATTTAGTGCAGCCTCAAGTTGCCCTTTCTGGGATCCGAAATGTCGAAACCATACTCTCCGGTAACTACATTACAGCGCAGCCTGGTAAAAACGGACAATCACAACATCACTTTATCATCAGCACCGAAGAGCCATTACAGGTACCTTATGATGACGGCTTACGCCTTGTGCTCACTCAAGCACGTTTAGGATCATTACATATTGGTAGCCCAGTGCTTTATCGCCAAGTGCGCGTGGGTGAAGTTATCCATACCCGTTTAACGGAAAACGGTGATGCAGTCGATATTGAAATCCAATTGCAAGAACGTTATCAGCATCTGGTTAATAGCAGTTCTCGCTTCTGGAATGCTTCCGGTGTAGACATTGATTTTGGTGTTTTTAGTGGTGCCGACATTAAAACCGAATCACTCGAAACAATTCTGGCTGGCGGCATTGCCTTTGCTACGCAAGAACCAACCACTGCCAATAATCAGCTAGAAAGTGGAACGCGATTACCCCTGTTCGACAAGCTACGCTCAAACTGGCTAAGTTGGGCGCCAGACTTTAATTAATCGCATTATCCAAAAGCATTAGACCGCTTCATGAACTCGTGGCGGTTTCTTAAACTTAAGGCATACGAGACAAATCCCCCAAGGCGGTTATGTGCTAACATAGCCGCCTTTTTTAACCTTGGGAAAGCGTTATGATCTCGTTTCCTCCAGCCTTCATTGATCTGATAGGCCAACAACTGCCTGCGCATTTAACACTCAGTGATGTATTGGATGCCTGCCAGCGGCCACTCCGTCGTTCTATCCGCGTTAATACATTAAAAATTAGCGTGCCTGACTTCATCACAAAAATGGAAGCGAAAGGATGGCAACTAAAGCCAATCCCATGGTGTAAAGAAGGTTTTTGGTTAGAAGGCGAGCATTCAGAAAAAGCGTTAGGCAATATTCCCGAACATTTAGCTGGGCTATTTTATATTCAAGAAGCCTCATCCATGATGCCTCCAAGTGCGCTCTTCGCAACCTCAGAGCAAACCGACGTTATTCTTGATATGGCGGCTGCACCTGGCTCAAAAACCTCACAGATTGCCGCATTAATGGCCAATAAAGGGTTACTTATTGCCAATGAATATGCCTCTTCTCGCGTTAAAGTTTTGCACGCCAACCTGCAGCGGTTAGGGATTTTCAATACTGCGCTCACCCATTTTGATGGCCATGTTTTTGGCCCTACGTTACCGGAACAATTTGACGCAATATTATTGGATGCTCCTTGTGGCGGCGAAGGCACAATCCGCAAAGATCCGGATGCGCTGACAAACTGGAGCCTCGCTTCGATTGAAGCCATATCAAATGTACAAAAAGGGTTGCTGCACTCTGCTTTTGCCGCATTAAAACCCGGTGGTACCTTGGTGTATTCCACCTGCACCCTAAACAGACAAGAAAATCACGACGTCTGCCATCACTTACAGCAATCTTACCCAGAACAAGTGGAGTTTTTGTCGCTTGCCCAGCTGTTTGATGGTGCTGAACAAGCCTGTGAGCCAGAAGGATTTCTCCACTTATGGCCTCAAATATTTGATTCGGAAGGTTTTTTTGTCGCTGCCATTCGGAAAAAAGGCAGCATTGACAGCGATTATGTCAAACCTCGATTAGGCAAATTTCCCTTTACAGTGGCTAAGACGGATGTGTGTCAACAGTTGCAGCAGTACTTCGAACAGCAACTCGGATTATCCATTCCTAATGATTGCCAGATCCTCAGCCGTGATGATGAATTATGGTTGGTACCGCAAGCACTTCTCTCCTTATTCGATAAAATTCGTCTTCAACGCTTAGGCATCAAACTGGCTGACCGGCATAAAAAAGACTTTAGAACCACTCACCAAGCCGCTCTAGCATTACCGTTAAACTTCGCAAAAGCCGTCGAATTGAGCCCAGAGCAAGCCGAGCAATATTTAATGGGCAGAGATCTTCCCTATCCAGCTCCTCATCTGAAGGCCAAAGGAGAGGTTATCGTCTGTTTAGATGGTGCGCCGTTAGGGTTAGCCAAATGGATTGGCAATAAACTAAAAAATGGCTTACCACGTGAATTGGTTCGCGACAAAATCAGCCACTATTGACAAAAAATAGTGATACTAAAACGATCAAAAGCTAAATAATTGGCTATATTTGATTTAAGCAGCCAATGATGCTGAAAGTGAGACTTAATCAGTATTGGCTACTATCGTTCATGAGTGTTCATTTTTAGTTGTTCCCCTGAGCCTGCGACATCGGAATGGTTGCAGGCTTTTTTTTGTGCCGTTCATCTGTTCATCTTAGTAATCCTCTCATCCATGCTACTGTATTTTGCACGCGGTAACCTATGATAAAATTCCACGTTTAACCGCTATTAGTGTTCTGAAAACACCCCTTCTTATCTTATTCTGTTATTTCTTTTTGACTACTTACTCCAACAGGGCAAGATCATGAATGTTTTTTGACCACTTTTGACGTCTGATTGACCCACAGATCAGTCTGTGATCTTATGCTCTCTTTTTCGGGAGCATCAGCATGGTCATCGACGGTATCAAAGCACACTTCAGCATCA
>JAWXTX010000022.1:0-31119 GCA_044433165.1 Ferrimonas sp.
GTACGCAAGTAAAACGGCACCCCAGCCCAACGCCAGTTATCAATGTCAACTCGTAATGCCACAAAGGTTTCGGTGGTGGAGTCCAGTTTGGCGTCTTCTTCTTCTAGGTAACCGGGTACTTGGCCACCCTTTAAATACCCTGAGGTGTATTGACCACGCACGGTGGTTTCAAACACATTATCTGGGTTAATGGGGCGTAATGATTTAAGTACTTTTACTTTTTCATCGCGAATCGAATCGGCATTGAGATCCACTGGTGGATCCATGGCCACCAAGGCCAGCACTTGTAATAAATGGTTTTGCACCATGTCTCGCATCTGGCCGGCTTGATCAAAATAGCCCCAACGCCCTTCAATGCCCACTTCCTCTGCTACGGTGATCTGAACATGATCAATTGTTCGATTGTCCCACTTTGATGAGAACAACGAATTAGCAAAACGTAGCGCAACCAAATTTTGAACCGTCTCTTTCCCCAAATAATGGTCGATACGATAAATCTGATTCTCATTAAAATATTGGGCCACTTGGTCGTTAATCACTTGGCTAGAATAGAGATCACTGCCAATGGGCTTTTCCAAGACCACTCGAGTCTCCGAATTGATCAAACCATTGGCATTTAAGCAACGACAGATATCACCATAAATCGATGGCGGTGTGGCAAAGTAATTAACCAACACATTGTCAGCATTGAGCTGTTGGGGCAGATCTTTATAGCCTTCGCTCTCAACAAAGTTTGTACCGTAATAAAACAAACGCTCGCTAAATTGCTGCCAGCTTTGTTCACACAACCCTTCGCTAACGAAGGTACTTAAAGCCGTATGCACCATTTCGATGAACTCGGCTTGAGTCATTTGATTGCGCGCAATTCCCACAATACGAGTCGAAGTATGCAGCAGCCCCGCTCTATCTAATTGATACAAAGCGGGCAGTAATTTACGGCGAGCAAGATCGCCTTTGGTACCAAACAACACGAAGTCGCAGGCTTTACCACTATCATTCATTAACGGGGCCACGATCACTCCTAATTGGGGAATTTCAGTATTGGATGTAATTTAGTTACATTAAATGAAAGTTTACTCCATAGGCAAGGACTCACCTTGAACAACGCTAGTAAACTTTATGTAATATTTGTAGTATCGAACAACCGTTCAGCCATGATCTTCGATTGAGATCCAGAAACGGAACATCATCTGGGTAGATTCGCGCCTTTAATGCGCTGAATCAAAGATTTAGTAATGGTAAAGCAACTTTGGGCTATGGCACATGAATACCATCGATAAAATTCAAAAAAACCTTGCTAACTTCAGTAAATCCGAACGAAAAGTGGCAGAAGTGATCTTAGCTGAGCCTCAAATTGCGATTCAGTCAAGCATTGCGGTGTTGGCCAAAATGGCGGAAGTGAGCGAGCCGACGGTCAATCGTTTCTGTCGGCGTTTAGATACCAAAGGTTATCCAGATTTCAAACTGCATCTTGCACAGAGCCTAGCCAATGGAACGCCTTACGTTTCCCGCCATGTAGAAGCCAATGATCCCCCAGAAGCCTATACCAGCAAAATCTTTGAATCCTCCATGGCGGCCTTAAATTCCGCCAAACAAAGCATTGATCCTCAGATTGTCAATCGCTCTGTAGATTTGTTGACACAGGCAAATCAAATCTATTTTTTTGGTATGGGAACATCAGCAGCAGTGGCGCAAGATGCCCAAAATAAGTTTTTCCGTTTTAATGTGCCGGTGGGCTGCTTTAACGATACGTTAATGATGCGGATGAGCTGCATTAATGCCGCAGAAGGTACTGTTATTGTATTAATTTCCCATACAGGACGCACCAAAACCTTGGTGGAGCTGGCGCAATTAGCTCGTGAGAATCGAGCGGATGTGATTGCCATTACCGCGCAAGAGAGCCCTCTTGCCTGCGAAGCCAGCATCGCCATCACCATGGATGTGCCTGAAGATACAGATCTCTATATGCCAATGGCATCCAGACTGGCACAAATGGTTGCCATTGATGTACTCGCAACTGGGTTTACGCTACGCCGAGGGGTCCATTTTCGAGAGAATCTAAAACGGGTAAAAGAAGCACTCAGAGATTCTCGATACGAAAAAAATGATCCTTCTCGCATCTAGCGCCACCATTAAATTAATGTCATGTGAGCTTTCCTGCCGCTAGCGCCCTCCCTGTGTAAGCTGAGTAATGAACGCCATGGGTGAATGCATCAAATCATCCGGATAAGCGGCCTGCAATAGCTGTTGTGCCGATAATTCGGAGCTTGCTAGCACCTCTTCTAAGCTCTGCGTTTCCAATATTGGCACTAAGGCACTGAGCATACGTTCCCAAGCCGCTTCATCCATCATACTAATTAATTTCGCGTAAGCATTTGCATGCGCATTTAATGGCAAATAATTGTGATAAATGATGACCGCTGACTTCAGCATGGACAAATAAGGCGGCTGCTGGGTGGTGCTGGATAATTGCTCTGAATCAATCCAGCCTATCGCAACTTTGGCCAGACAATTAGGTGCATTTAATTCCGCTTTGAGTAATAACTCCAGATCAAACGCAAAACGGTTCTCAACTCGATCACGTAATAATGGCTCAAGGGTATCGGCTCGAAACGCTTTAAAACCACATTGAGTGTCTAACATGTAGGCTAAGTGTGGTAACAATTGCTGCCACAAATAAATAAATAACTTTCCTCGCTGATTGCGCGTGCCCCCCTTTAATACGATGGAATGAGCTTCTCGGCGAGAACCACAACTGACATTGGCTCGACGCTGAATTAATGGTTCAAGCAATAGCCCTAACTGCCCTAAATGCGTAGAAAGATCTGCATCGGTATAACAAATATAATGCTGAGCTGAGCTATTACGCTGCTGCGCCAGCCATAAGCCATATGCAATTGCCCCGCCTTTTTGGCTGTCGGCACACTGTGTTAACGCTGTACAAGCTGGATGGTCGGTACTGATGCCATGTTCCAAATAATGCACGGAGATCTGATCTTGCCGCCCAAGCTCACGGATCAAGTTCGATGCTAAAGCGCCACTGCCTTCAGGACAACCATCATCGACAATTTCTATGCGCCAGTAGGTATGGGGGTTATCCGCCACCAGCCAATCTAATTGCTCAACCTTCCGCCGCACACAATCCTCGCCATATTTGTGCTGCTGCGCATTCATCATCCGTTTGGTTTCGCCATATACCGCAAAGACCACGGTAATCTCGGTGGGGGCGTTAATGGCGTTAACACAATGTTTGGATATGGCCAATTTTAAAGCTAATTGGAAACCCAAATGGCTGAAATAACGAGGGTTACGCTCTAACTGGCGTAAATCAAACAGATCTCTATCCCACGCCAATACTTGATCGGCCATTTTTATGATCTGCGACAACTGCGCTTCACAAGTAAGATCCAACTCTTTTTTCAACCAATCATTGAGCTCAATAAGCTGTTGAATATCGTTTCCCATTGGCATGTTCTTTTCATCCGTGAGTGCGGTTATCCCAATGAAAAACTCTAGAACAGACACCAACATTTCGCGAAAACAGTCTCAACCAATAAGAATCACAATGAAATATTTACTGTTTTGGCAGGGAGCTTTGTGGCTATTGTTAACCGCTGATAGTTATGCGACAACCAAATACAGCCGTGAAGGCAACCGCATACGCTCGGAAACCAATTCCCCTGAAAAAAACCATCCCATCATTGAGGGATTTCAGCGATCGTTTGCATTACCATTAAACCAATTATTAGATTCCGAACGACACTGGTATCACGGATTTTCTGGCTCCATCAGTTATCAATATCCGTTGTATAGCAGCCTTATTAATCCACAAGGCAATCGTTTAGGTGGCATTGAAGGCATTAACCAAAATCTGAGCGCTACCATAAAATACAGCCCGATTGATCATTGGTTTGTACAATTGACCGCTTTTAACTACCTAGATAATGGCTTACAACAACCATGGGAACCGGATTTTACATACGCTTTTGGCTACAGTGATTGGCGCCCATATACCTTCAGCTTGGTGTACGCAAATTTTAGTGGTAATCGTTGGTCTTCAAGTTCAATACAAAAAACGAATTTGAAGCATGGTAGCTGGACATTAGGCTGGAAGTTTCCTGTAGCTAAGAAGCTGCATCATTGGTTATCTATTTTTGAAGATGCATCGATGAATTGCCAACTTAGTTACAGTTATACAGCAGAATATTTTGATTTAATTAAAAGCGATTACTTAACAAACCAACAAAACGCCCAATTAGGTTGTAAATACACAATTACCGGCAATTGGTATATTAACTTCAACCTGTTTTACTACCCCAAACCACAGCAAAAACAACCATGGAATCCGGATTTCACCTATGGATTTGGTTACTTTGATTGGCGCCCAGGCACCTTTAGCTTGCAATATAATAATTACTCAGGAAACCGCTTTCCTGGCAATCTAGGCTCACCAACCACAGGGCGCTTTAAAGACGGTACCCTGATGATCGCTTGGTCTTGGGCGTTCTGAATTACTCGGTATCATCTCAACACAATAGTGGTTCTCATCCATACCGATATCCAGCCAATGATTAAGTGACTCATAACCAATGGCTGAAACACGTAATAAATACTTCCCCTTGGCTAGTATAATCCCTTGTTTAAAGGGAGCCTTAATAGTCAATATTTCGACCTGTGCTTGGTGGGGCTGAGTTGAAACGTAAAGCCCAGTAGCCACCGGTAGTACTGCCTCAGTTTGAGCCGCTAACCATTGTGGTTCAGGCACATCTTCTAACCCAACTTGCCGTTGGCGGCGCACCGGCAAGCTCAGATGAGCCTCAGAGTTTTCAGCCATAGCATCAACGATATTTAAAGGATCGGTAGACGCTAAAGAGTTCTGTGAGTCTTGTAATCGCAATACATTTTGTTTGGCTAATTGACTACTATGCAAATTAATACGACCGGTTATCGATTCAATCTTGTTATTTAGTTCAATATATTGCCTCCTCAATTTCTGTAACGCATTGCGGGTCTCGGCCAGTTCTGATTGAGTATCAACCAAAACTTGAGCCCACATCGATTCCGCGGTATGGCTTGCGGCATTATCCATACGCCTTTCTTTCTTTTTCACTTCCTTTACCGGAATGGTGAGTATGTTTTCAATTAATGCACCGGTGCCCTGACTTTCTTGCTGCTGAAACTGTAACAGTTTGGCGGGGGTTATAAAGTCATACCAATGCCGCCAAAATACCCCGCAAAAGAAGATAAATGTAATTAAAATCAAAAGCATAGTGTGCTTTCTCATCATTGTTTCTCGCTACCAAATGGCCACTATTCTCTGCGCTATATACTCTAAAAATTGTAGAACAATAAATTTGAATATTTGCCCGATAAATTAAGCTGAACTAGCGTTAAAGTACCGCCGCATGGATAGCTTACGAATACGAAGAAATGGATTTTCAACCATGAAAGTGTTGCTGATTGAAGATGCTCGCGACGTACGCCTTGTACTAAAAGCCTCTTTACACCGCTATGGCTATGAGGTGCTCACTGCCGAACATGGCGGTGAGGGTCTACAACTGCTTAATAAGCACCAAGACATACAACTGGTGGTATCCGATGTACTTATGCCCGTGCTTGATGGGCATCAATTCTGCCGATTAGTAAAGCAAAAAGATTTTGGCCGTTTTGTATACGTTATTTTGCTTTCAAGCCGTGATGACGAGCAGGAGATAATTCAAGGCTTAGGTCTAGGAGCAGATGATTTTCTAGCAAAACAATCCCCTTTAGCCGAGCTTAATGCCCGCATGGGAGTTGGCAAGCGCATTATCGAGCTCAATAACGAATTAAACTGCCAAAATGAAAAGCTCAATCTGGCATATGACCAAATAAAAAAAGACCTAATGGTTGCTGCAGAGATGCACAGTAACTTACTTCCCTCCCAAAAGTCGCTTTCTGGAGTGCAGTTCTCATGGATCTGTAACTGCTGTGCCTTCTTAGGGGGAGACATGTTCGATTATCAAAGATTAGATGAGCAAACCGTCGCCTTTTATCTACTGGATGTTTCAGGGCATGGGATCCCATCAGCACTGCTTTCATTTACCCTTAAATACGCCCTATCCCCCAGCTACAAAGGGAACAGTCTCCTAAAACGCTACATCCCGACCCCACCCCATTATGAAATATTGCAACCGGTCGAAGTGGTTGCAAAATTAAATGAGCGCTTTATGGCACCGGGTAGCAGCTCACAATATTTCACCATGATCTACGCCCTACTCGATACCCATAGTGGCCAAGTCACCATCTGCCAAGCAGGGCACCCAGGACTCCTTCATCAACAAAATGGCAAAGAGATTTTAGAGCGCAGCCAAAACGGCTTTCCGGTTGGTATGCTTCCCGATGCGGAATATGAACAATTTCACTTCCAACTCGCCCATGGCGATAGGCTATTTCTCTTTTCCGATGGTGTCACCGAATGCTTTAACCAACAAAAAGAAGAGTTTGGTACAGAACGATTAGTTGAAACCTTAATGCAATGCCACAAGCTACCGCTAGAACAACAAGTAACAGAAGTAAATCAACGCTTAATTAATTGGAACCAAAGCGAACAATTTGACGACGATGTTTCACTGCTTGCCATTGAATGGCAGGGACAATAAAAGGATATATCGATGGAACTCCGTACTAACCGAATTAATGATCGCATTGTAATTCGTTTACAAGAAAAACGACTCGATGCAGCGTCGGCACCCAAATTTAAAGCTGCAATTGAACAGTATCTCAAAGAAGATGATAAGCGGATTATTTTAGATTTAAGCGATGTCAGCTTTATGGACTCATCGGGATTAGGTGCGGTTGTGGCTGTACTCAAGCGTTTAAACGGAGGGGAGATCCGTGTTGTTGGCTTACAAAAAGCCGTAAAAGAGTTATTTCGATTAACTCGCATGGATCGCATTTTTCAATGTCATGAAGATCTTGAAAGCGCGATTGCAGGTTAAGGAGCCACTATGCGAGGAATGATCTTAGGCGCTGGTGATGGGACACGTATTCGGCCAATCACCTTCCACTTACCTAAGCCGATGATCCCAATCCTACGTCGGCCCTTGATGGAGTCGATCATCCTACAACTTCGCAAATTTGGAATTAACGAATTGGTGGTCAACACCAGTTATTTAGCACCTATACTCGAAAATTACTTCCGTGATGGCATTCAATATGGTGTCGATCTGTGCTACTCCTACGAAGGTCAAAAAGTCGATGGCAAATTAATAGGCCGAGCTCTTGGTAGCGCAGGCGGCATGAAAAAGGTACAAGACTACGCTTATTTTTTTGACGATACCTTTGTTGTGGTATGCGGCGATGCTTGGTTTGACTTAGATTTTAATCGTGTTATCGAATTCCATCGTCGTCGTGGGGGGTTAGCTACTATAGTCACTAAACGCATGGCGACTGAGCAATTAAATCAATATGGCGTTGTACTCACAGATGAACACCATAGAGTACTCGGATTTCAAGAAAAACCACTACCAGGCAGCGCCATTTCAGAAATGGTTAATACCGGAATTTATATTTTTGAGCCTGAAATTTTTAATTTTATTCCCGCGGATACTCATTTTGACTTAGGAACAGATTTATTCCCCAAACTCATCCAAATAGGCATCCCTTTTTACGCTAAAAACTTTGATTTTCAATGGTTAGATGTAGGTAATATTCACGATATCTGGAATGTCACTGCTGAAATATTAACCGGCAAAGTCAGTGGCTACCCGATTCCAGGTAAAGAAGAACGTCCCAACATTTTTGTTGGTATTAACTGCCAATTAGACTTAGACCAACTTGATATTGAAGGCCCAGTTGTTATTGGCAATGGTACTCGTGTTGAAACCGGCGCCATTCTTCGCGGCCCCTTAGTTATTGGCCAAAATTGCCATATTCAAGCCGGTGCTTTTTTACATCATTCAATTTTAGATGATTATACTTTTGTTTCTGGTGCAGCCAATCTTTCTGAACGAGTTTTACATGGAGAGCACTGCATTGATCTTAAAGGAAACCATTTTACACTTGCTGAAATTGGCGCACGTTGGATTTTGCAAGATGTGCGTGAACGCTACGTACCAGATGAAATAACACAAGAATTTATTCATGCTTCAATCGGCTACAAGGATGAAACCGCAACGGATCACACAGGAGTTCATGATGGAACGGAGTCTTAATCTCAGCGGTACCGCAAATTACGAAACGGTTGCCATGCTTGCTAAAGCGATCTCTGGCATGTACCACTTAACCATCTTACCTGCGATAGATATTGATATGGTGGAGCTAGCAGTTGTTGAGATTGGTAATAATGCTGTAGAGCACGCTTACCCAAATCAAGAAGATCAGCAATTGTGGGCCAAATTCGAATACTCAGACGCACAAGTTAGAATTACTATTTCAGACGCTGGTTGCCCAATTCCTGAAGAAATGGCTAATAGTTTAGATGACATTGAGATCCCAGATATTCATCCAGATGATCCGAGTAGCTGGGTTACCAGTGGGCGAGGCTTTGGCATTATCAATCAAATAATGGATGAAATTCATTATTTTCAAAAAGATGGAAAAAATCATTTTCAAATGACAAAACACGTTAATGCTTAATCAATAAAAGAGAATTACCGATGGATTTTTATTTTGATAAATTTGAACATCGTGAACCACCAGCACCACTAACTTACAATCCAAAACTTGAACTTATATGGCAATGCTTTATAACCATCAATTTAGTTATCGGTGCTTGGTATATTAGTTGGCGCTGGTTAAATTCTCTCAATTTTGATGCATTATGGTTTGCGATTCCATTAGTTTTAGCTGAAACCCTTGCCTATATCGGTCTTGTATTTTTTAGCGTGAATCTTTGGAAAGTAAAAGATGTACCAACATCCTACCCTCCTAAAACCATCAATGCTTGTCTTTCTGAGCCATTAAGCCAAGATCGACCAATACGTATCGATTTGTTTTTTCCAACTTATGATGAAGATGTAGATTTAGTTAGACTGAGTATTATTGATGCATTAAAAATCACTTACCCACATGAAATACAACAAGAAATACATATATTAGATGATGGCAAAAGAACCGAAATGGCTTCATTAGCAGCGGAGCTAAATGTTAACTACATTACTCGAGAATCAAACATTGGATTTAAAGCAGGTAATTTGCGTAATGCAATGGAACAAACAGATGGAGATTTTATTGTTATCTGCGATGCCGACACTCGCCCTTTTAAAACAATTATAGAAAACACCTTAGGCTATTTTACTGACCCAAATGTAGCTTGGGTGCAAACACCACAATGGTTTTTTGATATACCAGAAGGTGAAACATTAACACAATGGACTCAACGAAACTTAGGTTCTATTGCATCTATCGTTGCCTCAAAAATAGAAAGTTTATTGGGTAAAATAAAAATTGGAGAGGACCCTTTTGTAAATAATTCACAAATGTTTTATGATATTATTCAACGACGAAGAAATTGGGCGAACGCTTCCTTTTGTTGTGGTGCAGGTTCAATCCATCGCCGAGAAGCAGTAATGCAGTCGGCATTAAAGGCTTACGCAGAAAACATAGAAAAGCAAAGAAAAAAACAATCTAATAATATCAAAAAACTTACTGGTGAAATTGAGATTGATAATGAAATATCTGAATTGCTGGATCGTGAAATATTATTAAATACTGAATTCACACCATACATTTTCCATGTTTCCGAAGACATTTACACCTCCATCATGCTTCATTCAGATGAAGATAGAGAATGGCGCTCTGTTTTACACCCAAAGGTGGAATCTAAAATGTTATCACCTCAAGACTTACAAAGTTGGACAGTGCAACGCTTTAAGTATGCTGGAGGAACAATCGATATTACTTTGCATGATAATCCTGTTTTTAGAAAAGGCATGAGATGGCCACAAAAATTACTTTATTCCGCAACCGTATGGGGATATTTTGGAGCTATATGGAATTTACTGTTTCTTATTGCACCAATAATTTACTTAATGACGGGAATCGCACCTGTATCATCATACTCACAGGAGTTTTATTGGCATATAATACCCTTTATTATAACTAATGAACTCGCAACAATGTTTGCAACTTGGGGCATTGCTGGTTTTAAGGGAAAATCAAATTATTTAGCGTTCTTCCCAATTAACCTTAAAGCCATATGGACGGTAATTAAAGGTGAAGAAATAAAATTCCCGACCACACCTAAAAATAGGCAAGAAGGTAATTATATCAATTTAGTTACCCCTCAGTTATTAATCATTACACTAACAATAATGTCACTTATTATTGGATGGTTCAATTATCATCATCATTGGTATGGTGATTTGGACTTATCAGGATTGCTTATTAATACTTTCTGGTGCATAAATAACATCATTGCTATGTCTAGTATAATATTTGCAGCTTTCTGGAAACCTATAGCCGAATCAAAATTTAAAGAAGACTATGAATTTGACAATAAACAGCCATCAATTTAATCGGGGTTAAAATGTCTTTAAGAACAAACATTTTAAATGCAAGGCATCATATTGTATTTATATTAGGGCTGTCAATTGCATTTTCAATTATATTTGCAATTGAAAATAAAGAATTCAAGGAAGATCTTGTTAATGCGATAGTGTTTAGTGACAACATCCCTACCCCTAGTCCTAGGCCATTAACCGTTGATGAGCTTCGCTGGGCAAATATTGCATGGAAGTACTTCGAAAATAACACTCAAGACAGTGGACTAGTCAACTCAGTAAATAATTATCCTTCAACCACATTATGGGATACTGCATCTTATTTAATGGGGCTAATTTCAGCCGATAAATTAAAAATAATCAACAGAAAAGAATTTGAGCTTCGATTAACATCTGCTTTAAATGCATTAGAACGCATTCCTCTTTTTGATAATCAACTGCCAAACAAAGCTTACGACACACAAAAAATCATTATGGTCAATTATGATAACAGCCCGAACTTGCGGGGTATTGGTTGGTCAGCTATTGATATCGGCCGTCTATTGGTGCCATTTAATATCCTCGTATGGCAGTACCCCAAATATACGAAACAACTCACTAATGTACTGAGCCGTTGGCACATGGAACCACTTTTACAACAGGGTTTAATGTATGGAGCAACATTAATTGATGAACAAACTGAATATGTACAAGAGGGGCGTATTGGCTATGAAGAATATGCTGCTAAATCATTAAATCTAATGGGAAAGGATGTATCTCAAGCATTGCGTTACAGTGATTTTCTATCAATGGAAAACATTGAGAATGTTTTAGTACCAACCGACAAGCGCGATCCCATTCGTTACCAAGCACACAATTATGTTGTCAGTGAAAGTTATATTTTAGATGGATTAGAGTTCGGTTGGGATAGGATTTCACGTGAGTTTGCTTGGCGGGTTTATCAAGCGCAACAGGGGCGTTTTCAACGCACGGGGATCTTAACAGCGGTAAGCGAAGACAACATCGATAGCCCCCCCTACTTTGTCTACAACACGATTTTTTCTGCTGGTCAGGCTTGGAATGCCGTTGGAGAAGATGGCAGTGACGCCAGTGCCTTTAAAACACTTTCCACCAAAGCGGCCTTTGGTTGGTATGCGCTTTATCGTGATGATTACAGCCAACAATTGTTGGCTGCAGTAAATACCTTGTACGATCCTCAACAAGGATGGTATTCCGGCCAATATGAAACACTAAACAGGCCAAACCAAGCGATCACCGCCAATACCAATGGCATTATTTTAGAATCATTACTTTACATTCAACAAGGGCAACTGCTGCAAATCGGAACTCGCACAGGGCCAGTACGTTTAGCACAGACAGGTGAGGAATAGGCAATGTTCATGCGCTTAGATCCGCAAGCCCTGCAATTAAGTTTACTGTGGCGCTGGATTTTCAGCACTGGCTTATGCCTATTCCTTTATGGTTGCCAATTAGGACAGCAAATTTCCTCTAACTCCAAATCAACGGAGCAAGTTGGTATGGGCGTGCAACGGCCAAAACCAATTGCTCTTGATGTAGCGAGCCCCTCTGCCCGCCATGGTACGTTAACTCCACGTGAGTTGCATATGGCTAAAATTGCTTGGCGCTATTTTGAAAACAATTATCAGCAAGAAACCGGCTTAGTTAATGCGGTGGATGACTACCCATCAACAACATTGTGGGATACGGCCTCTTATCTTGGTGCTCTCGTATCGGCTCGTGAATTTGGTTTAATAAATAAACAGCAATTTGATGACCGATTAGTCCGTTTTATTAAAACATTAAATACTATTGAACTATATCGAGGTGAAATCCCAAACAAAGCATACAATACTGAAAATGCTGCCCAAGTTAATTATGCAAACCAACCCGGTGAAATAGGTTATTCCGCCTTAGATATCGGCCGTTTTTTAACATGGCTTTGGATAATTAAAGAACGTTACCCAGAACATGCACCAGGAATTGATGCTGGGATCTTACGTTGGAACTTTTGCCACATAATCGACGAATTTGGCACCATGTTTGGCGCATTAGCAAGCAATGATGAACCAACACAATATTTGCAAGAAGGACGTTTAGGCTATGAAGAGTATGCCGCCAAAGGGTTTCAACTTTGGGGGTTTAATACAACAAGAGCATCGAAACCTGAACCGTACGACATGATTAATTTATATGGCTATGAGATCCCTTATGATAGCCGAGATCCAAGAGAGTTTGTTGCCCACAGCTACGTAGTGACAGAAAGTTATGTACTTGATGGCATCGAGTTTGGCTGGGATCATCCATGGGATACTAGCAGTGGCTCGAATCAATTCAGTCATCACTGGGTTGCTGATTTTGCACAGCGGATCTACGCTGTACAAGAAGCACGCTACCATGCCACGGGCATTATCACCGCCAGAACAGAGCACCAACTTGATGGCCCTCCCTATTTTGTCTATGACACTATTTATACTGATGGTTATGCTTGGAATACCATTTCTGAAAAAGGCGACTATCTTCCTCAATATGCAGCAGTAGCCATTAAAGGGGCTATCGGTATGTGGGTCCTTTGGGATACCCCTTATACAGATTTAATTTTTGAATATGTTGCTGAATTATACAATCCAGAAAAAGGATTTTATGAAGGGATTTATGAAAATGGAACTGGATTAATTAACACTTACACTTCCAATAATAATGGGATCTTATTAACCTCCTTACTATTTAAAGAACAAGGAAAGTTAGTGGTTGAGCATCCATGGCATCCACCCAGTCGTTGGGATAATGTGCTTAATGATGAATTTAGCCCGCATCTGCAGCAATGTTTGCCATCCAATCATAATTGCATTAATTGCAACAATTAATCTCAGTCTATTAACCGGCTGCGGCGCATTGGTTCGCGTAAGCCACCAAAGCTGGCAAACGTTTCGCAATTCAGAACTGTTTTGGTATGGCCGTCATGGCCCATTAGATGACACTGAACGGCAATGGGCCAATGTCGCATGGCGCTACATTAAAAATAATACAGATAGCCAAACCGGTCTAATCAATAGCCAAGATCAATGGCCGATTATCTCTATGGCAAACATTGGTCATGGTCTAGCGGCTTTACATAGCGCTTATCAATTAAAGCTGATAGATGATCTCATATTTGATAAAGCCCTATCTAAGCAACTGCATTTTTTAAATATAATGCCGTTACTTAACGAACAGTTACCCAATCGTTTTTACCATACTGAAACTGGCGAAATGATATCAAATGTAAACGGTCAACCTGGCGCCGCTGGTTGGTCAGGTCAAGAATTAGGTCAGTTATTAATTTGGCTTAATCTTTTTAAACGTTATTACCCTGCTTATGCCGAATACATTGATAAAGCCATTCTAAGATGGGATTTTTGCAAACTTATCTCGCCTAATGGTGACATTCTTGATGGGCAACTAGAACATGGTATGACAGCCACAAACTTTAACATTAAAAACAACAGCCGCTTAGGCACGAGACAATACGCGGCTTACGGTTATCAGTTATGGGGCTTTGATGTTTATAAGTCAGAAAAAATGCTGCCTTTACAAGAATTTAAAATATATCAGGTATCATTTGGGGTTGATGGCCATGATCCACGTATTGATGATATTCCAAACCCTTTATTAACAACCCCCTTTTTTATGAGCGGAATCTTATTTAACTGGGATAGTGCAGCTCAATTAAAGCCTAGTAATAATGAGTTACACCATCACAGTGCTTCTCAACTGGCTTTGCAAAGCCGCGCACTTTACCAACTGCAAGAAGCGCGCTTTACTCAAGAAGGCATCCATACAGCTCGTGCTGCTCATGTGGGTGAGCAAGGGCACCTACCACTCTATGATGCAATTTGGGCTCTTGGCAGTCCATTTCCACCAACAATTACATCAGATGGTAAATTTCTCCCCAAAAGTGCATTAGTGTCTACCCAAGCCACTTTTTTAATGTGGGCTTTATGGAAAACCGCCTATACCGATGAACTCATGCTACTCATCGAGCCTTTGTATCATGAGCAAAAAGGCTGGTTTGAAGGGCGCTATGAACACAGTGGTGGCTATCAACAGCGCCTTTCTTTAGCAACCAACAGTACGGTACTAAGCGCACTACTGTATAAAGATACAGGACCACTAGTGCAATCACTAAATACACCAAGCCACCTAACTTTGAGGCGCATGAATGAATTTAAACACCCAGAAAAGTGCCATCCAAAGAAGCAAGTTAACTAATTGATATGGTTAATTTAATTATCTATAAGAACGGATTGTTCAATATAGCTCAATGTGAGCGATCGCCAACTCACGCATTTGCTTATCACCATGCATCATCGCCAATTGGATGTCGCCAAAGGAATCATCCAACCAAATTGGTGATCCATTAGACTCATATTTCCGCCACTGAGTCGGTAATGCCGTTAGTGGAAACTCAATATTTATTCCCTGCTCTGTTTGGTAGGCATAAGCTTGAGCCCGTACCATGCGCATTGCACCTCGTTGATCAATTTGTCCCACATACCAATGATCATCGAGTAATTGATTCGGATCTAGCCGGATCCGTATAAATTGGTAATCGGCCAGTAATAGTAACTTTATCGGTTGCCATTGTTGCAGCCAAGAGCGACTTCCCTCTCTTTGTGCACGCATCGGCAGGGCATTTTCAAGAGACAGCGGCTGCCAATATATTTGCTCATTAGCTTGCAGCTGTACGATTAGATCTCCTTGAAACCTTGTGTAATTAGCCCAAACAACATGCAGTTGTTCGCCGACGCCTTGCTGATGCCATAACAATTTTTTTTGATGCCAAATGGTTAATTGCCATGAGCTCCAATGAGAAAATTGCGCCTCAATACGCGCTTCATTCTCATTGCTTAAAACATCCCATGCCAATAATTGGCCGGCATTGGGGGTGGCATTAGCCAACTGCTGCCATTGCTGAAAAACAGGTTTCGGCTGATATTGCTGATCAAATAACCCAAAGCTGGTTTCGGCATCGGCAAACCACCCGGTCTGATTAGGCTCATCAACCACAGAAAACCAATTAAGGGCAAACAAACCGTATTGCCGCATTTGCGTTAGATAATGCGACAACTTAGCTAATTCAATCTGCTGGCGTTGCTGCCAACTTGGCTCCGATGCAATGGCCACATAGGCAATCATCCATGGTTTATTAAATTGCTGTTGCAATTGCTGCCCTAATCGCAAAGTTCGAATCCACGGTGACCAATCAGGATCGGTATGCGCAGACTCTGTGTAGTTCGCGACCATGAGCATGGTACCAATAAAATCACTGGCTTGAATGGATTCTCTTGCACTATTAAAACTGCGCGTACCGGTCGGGTCCCAATCTCCCAGCACCAAACCAAGCTGAACATGTGGCAGTTTGGCGCGTATCAAGGCAATCACCTCCAACATTCGCTGATCCCACTCTGGCCAACGTTCAATCCCATTTTTATTAAACTCCGGTTCCAGCAATAAATAAGCCGTAGGAACTTGGCTTAATAGTGGGATTAATTGCTGGTGGATCATCTTGAGATAAGCAGGCCATTGCTGCTTTACAAATTCTGGGCTGATCTCATCTCCGAAGTACCATAATGAGATCATCGGTGTGTAGCCTTCTTGGCTGCTCATACGTAATAGAGCCGAATGTAACCAGCGCCAATCCGAATGGCGCGTAATCCAAAGCGTTGCGGTTTGAGCAGTAATATCTGCCAAAGGAGGTTGTGCCCATAACGGCCGGTAATCTTGACCACTTCCTACGGGGTTATCTAAATCCAAACGAGGGCCAATCCCCCAAAGTAAAGGGGGCGCTGGGTAAATATTGTTTGATGGCTGCGTCAATAAGGTGGCAGTTGCCTCTAATCGAAGCGTCCACGCCCGTGTTAATAAGCTGTGATTTGACAGCATGCCTTCTTCTACTTGTTGCTGCAGCTGCGTTAACCGTTGCTGGGCTGCTCTTAACTGCCCCATGCGATGTAAGCAATAGATCTCGCCAAGAGAGGCCGTATAACGATCCGTTACTAGCGTCAATGTTTGAGCTAATGTCTGATATAGCACTAATGCCCTATCAGGTTGATTCGCCATTTCAAGTAATGAGTGCGCTTGTAATAAACTGACTTTGGCGATTAAACGAGGGTGGTAATTTTGTTCTCGAAAACGCTGGCTGTGCCATTGTAATTGCTTAGTATCATGCCGATCTCGCAGACGCAAAATTTGCCAATACTCAGCGAAACCAGCTTGTTGACGATATTGCCTAAGTGCATTAAAGGCGGCTCGCGCTCGCAAACGATAGACGTTATCTCGGCCTAATTGCAGATATTGCTGAAGTAAGCTGTACGCTTGCTCAAAGTGGCCATCATCACCGGCCACCAACGCTGCCAAAAACAACCAATCATCCTGCAATTGCGGATACTGCCGGATATATTGCAGTTCGGCTTCCGTTGCTTGGGCTCTATATACCGCTTGCATTAAATCAGAAAATTCTAGATTTGGTTTCGCCCAAGCCATCGCACCTACTAACGTAGGCACAATGAGCCAGCTTTTAAATATGACGTTATTGCTGCTCATACTCTTGGCGCACTTCATGGGCTACTGCAACCGTCTCAAACCAATCTAAATTCAATTGAATGGCGTTCAAACGAGCCTGTATTGCAGGCTCATGCTCCGTTATTTGGTGTTCTTGAAGCTGCACTAAATTTTCTTTTAATCCTAAAACCATAATCTGGATTCGTGCAGTGCAATCATTAATGGCACTGGCTAATTCCGCCATATCATCTTGCTTTGACAGATGCACTTCGGCTGAGAGATCACCTAATGAGATTTGCTCTAAGGTACGTTGAATCGAAAAAATTGGTCCCGTGAGCTTTGACACAAGCCATAATGATCCTAATAAGGTGATGGTCGCTTGTATCAGAACCAAACCAATCAGCCATCCCATCATCGCGCTATGTAAGGACGGTAAGTGCTCTGAGACCAACGCCAACTCATCGGGCAATAACTGCAACATCAGTAGATCCGCTAAATTTCCCAAGAGTCGTTCATAAAATAAATAAAATAATACGCTAGCTGCCAACATGCTTAATACCGTAATGACGGTTACCCGTATCAACACACGTTTAGAGAGCCGATGATTAAAATGCGGTAAATACCTCCTGACATGTTGTCGCATTCGATACTCCTGCTATCGCTAGTTGTTGTCGTAAATTCTATTACGGCCGCTCGCGAGATAATTCTGATAGGTGATCCTCGGACCAAATCAATTGATGATTCTGAATATATTGCAGGCCATCGGGATCATTCAACATTGCAGCAAGCCCAATCGCAGCGGCGTTATAATCAATTGCAAATTCATTAACTGAATAATCTTTTGCGTTATCAATGTAACTGCGCATTCCTTGTCCTTTAGGAGCAAATCCGGCCTGTGCATCTTGATTCGGCCCGCCCACTAACATACCTGCTGGTACAAACCCAACGGCTCGCCCCCAGATATGGTGCAAATGACGGACTCGGTGCTGGCCAATACCAGTAACGTAACTGAAACCAAACGGATTAACGCCAAATAGATAGTTCCATTGGCTCTGTGCAAGTTGCAAATAAGGTTTATGGCCGCTTAGCCGATAACAATAACTCAATAAAATGCCCTCTTCGGCCACCATTTTGTTAGAGCCCCAAATAAAGCGCTGATTACTTATTTGAAATTCACTTTGCTGTGCTTGTTGCTGTAATTGCTGACAATGATCTAGTAGTTGTTGGGATAATGCGGCTTTTAATTCAGGCACAAGGGGGGACGTTAACAAGTGCCAAAGCCCCATGACCGAGGGATCTTTCCATTCATACAACGCAACCGATTCCGGCATCATTCGCTGTAACGCCTGTAAATAATTGGCCTCTTGAGTTGTTAAATACAGTTCAACCGCAGCCCAAAAGCGATCATCTCTGTCATGGATTAAAGAAGGTTGCTTATCCCATTGATTATAGATGTACGGCCCAGAACCGTTATCATCTCCTTGGTGCCAATCAATCCATTGTTCTGGGTGTAATGCCAACCAATGCCAACCACGTTGCGCGTGCATTAAAAAACGCTTGGCCAGATCTGGTTCTATAGCAGAAAAAGTGCGTGCGGCTTGCGCCAATACCGCAACGGCTTTCGCACTATCTGGTGTTGAGACACCATAAACGTAACGCACCTGCCGATCTTGATGTGGAGCAACCAATTCAGGCCACTGCTCACCACCAATTTTTCGATAAAAGGCACCATCTTGACGCTGCATTTTAACAAGCCATTTCAAGCCAATTAATGCTTCTTGTTGTAGCGCTTGTTGCAAAGGCGCTGCACTTTCTTGCGCCGCATCTAACAAACGCGCAGCTGTGATCGCGGTTGTCGCCACGTATTTGCCATAATCGCCCGCATCGTACCAGCCACCACTGCCATCAAAAAAATCCCCTCGTTGGTAAAACTCATCGGTATGGGCAATCAAGCCATCTTGTAAGTGAGCGGGTGGTCGCTGCGCCCCACTAGCGTTATCTCGCAATGGCTGCCCCGCATGCTGATAACGATAAGCACCTAACAATATGGCTAAAGTACGCTGGATTACGCCTGCATCAATTTCGAATTCCACTGATTGTTGTGTTGCACTACGTAATTGATACCAACTTGAAGCTAACCCTAAAGGTAAGATCAGTGGTTCACCGGCAACAGCATTTAATTGTGCAACGGTACGTTCATGCACAACATCAACCAGCTGCAATGGGCCACTAACAACGGGATAGACTACTCCTTCTGTTGTAGGTAAATATCCCGCTTGGTTCACTTTAATAGCGATAGCCGGTGGCTGCTCGTGCAATAAAGTGCTGCTCTCCTCGGCAGCGGTCGCAGTCAGAATGACGCTGGTGCACAACACAACAAAATGTATAAAATTGCGCCACTGTGAATGCTGTGAGCTTTTTTTCAACAGAGCGGTGGCATTTATGCGAATAGACCATTGAACATCAATTTGGTATGTAGGCATCACTTTTTATTTCGAAGTTAAAGTCGGACTGATTCAATAATTGACCTTGGCTATCAACCAATTTAGCCGAAAATCGATATTGCCCTTGCGGCAGATTTTCCTGCATAAAAGGTTTCAGTGGTTGGTGGCTATCAGCCAATACCGTGATTTGCTGCTGGCGTTGAGCCAAGATCTGTTCGAAACGATGCAGTGTTAATGTTAAGGAGGCATCAACATACGTTGTCGGCAGATCATTAAGTATATGTACCGGTAGCTGAACCACTTCCTGATTGGAAAATTGATCTCGGGCAGCCACAATACTTACGAGTAACGGTTGGTACGCTTGCTGTAATGCGTAATAGCCCAGTTTTGGGTTGCGTAAATAGTCTAAAACCCCCCAATTGGCTGACGGCCAATGCTCCACCAACATAAATTGAAAAATGGCTGCCACGGGTTGGTACTTTTGGCGACGCAAACTCTCCGCTGCAAACCGAATTAAGCGCGCTTGGTATTGTTGAGTATTACGGATCAATTCCGCGACATTCTGACCGGGATCCACTTGAGCGATTTCAAATGTTTCTTTGGGTTGAAAGTTATGAAATTGCCATTGCTGGTAATTTGTCGGGAGTGATAAGTCCTCCGCCAATGGCACAATGTTCGCCCAGACGGGCAAGCTTGGTAATGCCTGCGCGCCAAATTCGGTAATGAGTGGTTGATCAGTGGGCTGACCATAGTCTTGCCAGTGGCCGCTATACCAGCCTAACCATGGATGCTCTTTGGTTAACGAAGCCATAAAAGCAGGCCGGCTATTATCCAGTGCAAGCAGCTGTTGATATAACGCATAATCTAACTGCTGATTTTGTTTTGGCTGATAATCGCTGTATTTCCAACGCATCCAAGTCGCATCCCAAGGCGGCTCATTATGGGCAGACCAAGCGATAATGGCACTATGATGACCAAATTGATGCACCATTTGAGCCAATTGCCGTTGTGCTTCTTGGGTAAATTCCGCGCTATCTTGGTAGCCCCATTGCAGAGGAAAATCTTGCCAGACTAACATTCCCGCTTCGCTGGCTAATTCGTAAAAGCGTTGTGGCAGAACTAAGGCATGTACCCGCACAACATTAATATGAGCCGCGGCCATTAAGGCCAAATCTGTGCGGATTTGTGCTTCGGTTAATTGCGAAAGATAAAGTGTTGGAATGTAATTAGTGCCTCGTAAAAAAAGACGCTGCTGATTAACATACCATTGCCCTAATTGGCCGTTGTAATCCACTTCACGAAATCCAACGACCATCGAGTGAACCAACTGACGCCGTTTGGGATAAACCGCAGTTAAGTGCAGTTGATATTGATTGGCTTCGCCTAGTTCTCGGGGCCACCATCGACGCCATTGGCGCCACGGTAGCACAAGCGTTTGTCGTGGCTCAGAGCTAACTATAAAACGTTGCTGATAAAAATCATCAAAATGATGCCCCTGTAATGAGAGCTCCCAATAATCAGGCGCACGACCTTGATAGTGCAGGTGTAATTGAGCACTGCTCATCTGCGCTTGCAGTTGAGTGTGCCAATTCAGCTCCGTAAGCTGCACATCCAAAGCCGCTTGTAAGGAGATCCGTCCCCAGATCCCACCACTATTATGCGCCTGTCCTAAGGCGCCCCATGCCCCACCAGGGCGCGTATCATGGTGGCTTAACACACCTTTAATTAAGGTTTTATGCAATGACCAATTGTCATCTTGTTGCGCCTCTAAAGGGCTATTGACTCGAATCGCTAAAAGGTTCTCGCCTATTTTTAATGCCTTATTCGTCGAGAGAGAAAAAGCAGCAAAATAACCTTGATGCTGCCCGAGCAAGCGGCCGTTTAACCAAACTTGGGCATGGTAATCAACCCCCTCAAAACGCAACTGAGCCCCACGTCTCAAGTGTGAAAATTGCGCTTTAGATAACTGAAAACGAGTTCGATACCAGTGCTGGCCATGAACATCAAACCCTTCACTATACCAGTTACTTGGGACAGTTATGGTGGGCCAATGAGCGTCATCAAAGTCAGCTTGCGTGGGGCTTAGATCGTCTGAAGGTAAAGGCTCGGCTAAAAAGCGCCACTCACCATCAAGCCAAATAGAATCAATGGATGCGGTTGTAGGTTGGATAATGCCTGAAAAACTGTGACAACCATTCATAATGCCACAGCTAACAAGCACAGCCAGTAATCGCACTAACTGTCGCTTTTTTTTCGTAAAAGCCGCATTGGCCGGCATCAGTAGTAGCAACCTTCTTAGCCACAGGTTCGCTACAGCCTGCAGGGGAAAGAACAACCGCAGCAGTGTTTCCATAGCCATCCATGGCTAAGTAATCATGAAACTAACTTTAGGATGAGATGATCAATAATGGGGATTTTGAAGCCAATCAAGTGCAACGGTTTAGTGACAAAAAAGGAGAGCATCGCTCTCCTTTTTGACACCATTAAAAGTTGGCTAGCTTATTAGCCAATGTGAGTTAACCCACCCATATATGGTTGCAATACCGCTGGCACTTCAATTCGGCCGTCCGCTAGCTGATAATTTTCCATAATCGCAACTAAGGTACGCCCCACGGCTAAGCCGGAGCCGTTTAAAGTATGCAGCAACTCTGGCTTCTTCGCACCACTACGACGGAAACGCGCTTGCATACGACGAGCTTGAAAATCGCCCATGTTGGAGCATGAAGAGATCTCACGGTATTTATCTTGGCTTGGTACCCAAACTTCTAAGTCGTAGGTTTTATGGGAACCAAAGCCCATATCGCCGGTACATAGCAACACTTTACGATAAGGCAAGTGCAACAGTTGCAGCACTTTTTCAGCTTGACCAGTTAATGTTTCCAAGGCCGCCATTGAATCTTCTGGCTTCACTAATTGCACCAATTCAACTTTGTCAAACTGATGCTGGCGGATCAAACCACGCGTATCACGCCCTGCACTGCCAGCTTCCGAGCGGAAACATGGGGTATGTGCCGTCATTTTAATGGGCAGATCGACCTCATCAATAATCTCGTCACGTGCAAAATTCGTCAGTGGAACTTCCGCAGTTGGGATCAATGATAAACGACGGTCACTGTCTTCCGATAATGGCTGGGTATGGAATAGATCTTCACCAAACTTTGGTAATTGACCCGTACCGTAAAGGCTGTCTGGATTTACCAAATAAGGCACATACATTTCGGTATAACCATGTTCAGTAGTATGCAAATCAAGCATAAAGGCCGCTAATGCTCGGTGCATGCGGGCGATTTGGCCACGCATCACAGTAAAGCGAGCACCGGACAATTTCACCCCCATGGCAAAATCCAGACCATTCAGACTCTCACCTAAATCAACGTGATCTTTTACCTCAAAATCAAATTTTTTAGGCGTACCCCAGCGAAGGATCTCGGCGTTCTCATCTTCATCGGCGCCTACCGGCACATCTTCTGCAGGCAAGTTAGGAATGGCCGCGGCAATTTCCTCTAATTCAGCCATCAACTGAATCAGTTCCGCTTTTTTCTGATCAAGCAACTCGCCCATATCCGATACTTCGGCCAATAATGGTTCGATGTCTTCACCACGGGCTTTGGCATGACCGATGGATTTAGACCGGCTATTGCGATCCGCTTGCAGCTGCTCAGTTTCAACCTGCAATGACTTACGGCGTTCTTCCAAAGTGGTTAAACGAGTGACATCTAAAATAAAGCCACGTGTGGCTAATCGTTCTGCAGTGTGCGCCAATTCCGTACGCAAGTATTTGCTATCTAACATATCGCTTCTTTTTTTAACTATTTGAGGCAACGACTTGTTGACCTAGGAAGACCATCCCAAGACACAAGAAGACGTTTAACAACACATTTAAGATCCCTTTAAGCCATTGCTCTTCTTGCAGTAGCAAGAGTGACTCATTGGCAAAGGTAGAGAACGTTGTAAACGCCCCCAGTAAACCCACACCTAGCAGAGCTTTCGCACCAGCAGTTAGGTTGGTTGTCATACTTAGGGCGTAAAGTGCTCCCATACAAAAGGAGCCAACGCAGTTAACTAGCAGTGTACCAAAGGGAAAGCCAGTTCCGAATAGCCGAACCATCAATAACGAGATGCTATACCGCAAACAAGCACCTACGGCCCCCCCTAGTGCCACTGCTAACCAATTAGTCATAGCGCTTTTGCTCGCTCATTTGGTTTAGCTGTCGCAATTGCGCCAATTTAGCACCAATGCGTTGTTCTAACCCTCGCTCCGTCGGTTCATAAAAGCGCACATCCGCTAGGGCTTCAGGTAAATACACTTCGCCGGCGGCAAAAGCATTGGGTTCGTTATGGGCATAACGATATTCCGCCCCATGGCCCAGCTCTTTTAAGAGTTGAGTCGGTGCATTGCGTAAATGCAAGGGCACCTCTAGATCTGGCGTATTATGAGCCGCTTGCTTGGCAGCATTAAAAGCCTGATAAACGGCATTGCTTTTAGGAGCGCATGCTAAGTATACCAATGCTTGCGCAATTGCACGTTCCCCTTCAGCGGGCCCAACTCGATGAAAGCAGTCCCATGCATTCAGTGCCAGCGTCATGGCTCTTGGATCGGCATTGCCAATATCTTCGGATGCAATGGCCAATAAACGTCGTGCCACATACAGTGGATCGCCACCGCCTTTTAAAATCCGCGCAAACCAATACAATGCACCGTCTGGATCGCTACCACGAACCGATTTATGAACCGCAGAGATAAGATCATAAAACTGATCACCCTTATTATCGAAACGCGCTATTGGCTCGCCAGAAACCAGAGCCAGATGGTCAACCGTTAACAACGTTGATTCCGACAATTCAGCCATCATTTCGAGTAAATTCAATGCTCGCCGCGCATCACCATCGACCAACTGTGCCAGCGAGCGCACCACCCCATCGGCCAATTGCAACGATTGTTGGCCTAGCCCTCGCTCTTTGTCTTGCAGAGCTTGTTCAATAATTCCAGCAATTTCATCGGTCGTGAGTTTCTTAATTAAGTGAACCCGTGCTCGAGATAATAAAGCGTTGTTTAATTCAAATGAGGGATTTTCAGTTGTGGCACCAATGAAAATAACAGTGCCATCTTCGATGTGCGGTAAAAAAGCATCTTGCTGAGCTTTATTAAAGCGATGTACTTCATCCACAAACAGCAGGGTACGACGTCCATGCATTGCTGCAACCTGTTTGGCTTGATCGATGGCAGCACGGATCTCTTTTACCCCAGAGGTAACAGCACTGATCCGCTCGACATGCGCATTGCAACTGTTCGCAACCAGCTCCGCTAAGGTGGTTTTCCCGGTGCCTGGCGGCCCCCAAAGTAACATTGAGTGAGGTTTGCCTTGCTCTAAAGCACGCCGCAATGGTTTACCCGACGCTAATAGATGGCTTTGACCAATGTACTCTGAAAGATCTCGTGGTCGCATGCGCGCGGCTAGCGGGCGAAAATCAGGTGCGAAGTTCAGCGATAGAGTCATTGCAAGCGCTGATCATCAATAAATGTGCCCGATGGCGGCGTATATTGAAACTGCTTGTCGGCAACCGGGTTGGTGCTGAACTGAGTCAATTGCATCACCGTTAAGTTTCCTTGAGCGTCTAGGAGGGTTAATTTATTCAATCTGTCTTCATCAAAACACACCTGCATCTCGATGGCTTGGTCTTGATTTTGAGTAAGCATGTAACACCCTGCATCAACGCTTACTTGCCATCCCGCCCATAACTTAGGATCTTGGCTTGATAACAACGGTAATGGCGTTTGGGTTAACACCGCATCAATACTGTTGATGGTGGCTTGTTCCACGAAAGGATCGTAATACAACACATCAACGCCATCTGAAACCAACAAAAGCTCATCCGGTGCTTGTTGATGCCAATAAAATTTTAACGGCGCTTTTAACGCCAACATGCCTTCACTTTGCAATACAAGTTTATTATCAAAATCGTAAGCTTGTTGAACGAATTGCGCTTGAAATTCAGGCACTTTAGCCAATTTTTGCTGTAATTGTTGCACCGGTGTAGAGGCCCAAGCAGAGCTAACGAGCGCAAGCGATAACCCGAGACAATATTGCATTTTTTTAATCATAGGAACGCCCTGGAACTAACACTTCACGGTTACCATTATGTGCGGGTCGGCTAACAATGCCTGACTCTTCCATCTGTTCAACTAACCGCGCTGCACGGTTATAACCAATTTTTAATTTACGCTGCACCGAGGAAATTGAAGCGCGTCGGCTTTCAATTACGAAGGAAACGGCTTCATCGTAAAGCGGATCTTTTTCTGCATCATCACTGCTGGCGGACTCACCAGGTAATAACACCATTTCACCGCCATTTTCACCATTTAAAATTTCATCCACGTATACCGGTTTTGCACGGGCAGCCCAGTCGGCAACAACGCGATGTACTTCATCGTCATCCACAAAGGCACCATGAACACGCGTAGGCACACTAGTTCCTGGTGGTAAGTAAAGCATATCCCCTTGCCCTAACAATTGTTCGGCACCTTGTTGATCCAAAATAGTACGAGAATCAATACGACTGGACACTTGAAACGCAATACGTGTTGGAATATTGGCTTTAATCAAGCCGGTGATCACATCCACCGACGGACGCTGAGTCGCTAAGATCAAGTGGATACCTGCTGCTCGCGCTTTTTGCGCAATACGAGCAATTAACTCTTCCACTTTTTTGCCAACGATCATCATCATGTCAGCGAATTCATCAACCACTACAACAATAGCAGGCAACTTCTCTAATGGCGGTGCTTGAGTCGCCATTGAGCTTTCTGGTGTCCAGAATGGGTCTAAAATTGGAGTACCGGCCGCAATTGCATCCAGTACTTTGGCGTTATAACCCTGTAAATTACGTACCCCTACTTTCGCCATTAATTGATAGCGGCGTTCCATTTCGCCAACACACCAACGTAAGGCATTAGACGCTTCTTTCATGTCGGTTACCACTTCACACAATAGGTGCGGGATCCCTTCATAGACCGACAATTCCAACATTTTGGGGTCGATCATAATTAAGCGTACGTCTTCAGGCGTAGACTTGTATAACAAGCTCAAGATCATCACATTCACGCCAACCGATTTACCGGAACCTGTCGTACCTGCAACCAGCAAATGAGGCATTTTAGCTAAATCCACAATTACGGATTGGCCTGAAATATCTTGCCCCAACACCATGGTCAGCGATGAGTTGGCGTCTTCGAAACGAGGGTCTGCAAGTACATCACGCAAATATACGGTTTCACGAGAAAGATTTGGTAATTCCAAACCAATCACTGGCTTACCTGGGATCTGATCCACCACCCGCACTGACACAGCCGACAACGCCCGAGCTAAGTCTTTAGAGAGGTTAGTAATTTTAGCTACCTTCATCCCCGGCGCTAAGGCTAACTCAAAGCGGGTGATCACAGGCCCTGGATAAACGTCTACAACAGAAGCCACTATATTAAAATCTAATAATTTTTCTTCCACCAATCGCGCAATAGCATCCAGTTCTTCTTGGCTGATTGGGTTCGATTTTTTCCCTGGCAAATTCAACAGCTCTAGCGTTGGCATCGGCGTACTAGGAATGGTTGGCGTCAACGCTGCTAATGCTTGTTGGCCACCTTGAGCGATCAACGCTTGCTGTAAATACCCTTCTATTGGAGCAAGGCTGGCACCATTGGTTGCCGCTTCATCTATTGGTAAATGAGCGCTTTCGATGTTTAATGGCGGTAACAGTTCGCCTTCAGGCGCATTTGGTAGTGCGCTGTTCGTTACCGGAGTCGACGAAGATGCAGCGAATGTAGAATAAACTGGGGCCGCAAGCGAATCGAGGAGAGGTGCAGCGGTGTCAGAGACGTTTGTTGGCGTAACGGCTGCATCCTTCACAGATCCGCTGAGCTCAGAACGCAAACCAGATTCGGTGCAAGGTTCTGCCAATTCCTTTTCCCAGAGATCCTCAGCGGCTGTGCTCATTGCTGGCACATCGGTATCGCTTGGAATGGGCTCCGCCAAAACCGATGTTTCAGCGAAAATCTGGGCGGTGACTGGTTCGTTTTGCTCTTGAACGACGGCCTCGAAAAAAGATGGTGATGGGTTCGAAAGCTCATCGCCCTCTTTATTTGCTGGCAACTCGATAGATCCGCCCTCGTTGTCTAGTGCATCATCGTCATCACAAAAGGTGTCCGTAAACGCAGCCATAGCAGCGGCTGAAATAGATTGAGGCGCGACATAAAGCGGTTGGAAATCAGCCCCATGATCATAATGATGTGACGATTCCTGCAGTACGTTAGATAGTTCTGGGCTCTTTTCAATGGCGGCTTCTGCTGTCGTAGGCGCCACCACAGCATGGGCACGCTCCAAAGCCAAATCCGGTGCTCCCATCTTTTCATGAGTCAATCCACTATGGAGGCTTTCATCCGTATTCAAAGCCGCCGTTTCAGTTGATCCCCAATATTTTTCAGTTGGCATGGCCGCATGAACTTGGGACTGATTGGTGTCATGCCAGTCGGAGGGTTCTTCCGGTAGTGGCTCTGCGCTCATATTCCATGAATTCACAACGGTGTTATCTGAATCTGTCGTCTCAATCTCGCCAGCATTCGGCGGCGCGGCTGAGAGAGCTTCAACTTCTTCCCCACCCATTAGTTCAGACAATACAGGCTCATACGCCATCGATTCTGTCATCGGTTCAACTACTGGTAATGGTTCATCTGGCACTGGGGTTAACAGTACTTCCATGTTAAAGGTCGCGTAATCATCCAACGTGCCACCGTGGTAATCGACCTTCGCCCCTTCCGAGGCAATCTCTTCCACTTCGGATTCTGGCAATACTGCCGGTTGGCTATCTAGAGGATCATCAGTAATGGCAATGTCCACTGCCGCTAATTCAACGCTTGGTGCCAGCTGTGGCTCCTCTTCATGCCACAATGGTTCATCAGCCAATGCGCTAAAAGTAGGCAATATTTCTTCCTCGTCATGCCCTTCCCATGATGAAAACGCACCCGTTACTGAAGATCCCTGAGGCGCATCTATAATCAAGGAATGCTGCGCCGTATTAAGTGCCGATGTGTCACTTTCTTCCTCAACAAAATGTGCAGAAGTGCCACGCTCAGATTCTGCTAATGCGTGCTGCACTTCATCGTTTTGCGGCTCATCTTTAGCGTTTGTCCATGCCATTGCTGCGGTGGCGAGGGTGGCGGCTCCTACAGCGGTACCGGTACGATGAACCTCCGATTGCACAACGTTTGACGCAACCTCTTCACGGTGCAGAGAGGGAGCTGTTGTAGAAGGCGCACTGGGATTATTCAATGTTTGTGGCTGGTATTGATCGTCATCTTCTTCCTCATCTGCGAAGCGGCGTTGACGATTAGCTTGTTGCTCTGCCAACCACGTAGGGAACTGCCCTATTCGATGCCATAGGTTAATTAAGGTCTCTCCAATCCAATCAACAAAAGTCAACCACGACACACCGGTAATTAATATAAAACCGCAGGCCAATAATCCCATGAGGATCAGTGTCGAACCTAAGAAGTTAAAAAGAGCAAGCAACATTTGAGAACAGACTTCACCGATTAATCCGCCAGCGGAAAAATGATGAAAGTCGTCCCCATTCATGGCAGCCAGTGCCGCAATACTGATCCCAGTTATTAGGAACCCTGAAATCCGAAGGCTGACGGAAAAATAATCTATCGAGCTTAAACGATGACTTTGATGAAAAATGAACCAACCAATAATTGCTAAAACAAAGGGCAGAGAAAATGCAGTCAAACCAAAAATGAACAGCAATATATCCGCCAGCCATGCACCTGCAAGCCCCATAACATTCAGAGTTTCGTTATTCCACGAAACTTGGCTCCAACCGGGATCAGTTGGGTAATAACTCGCCAATGCTATTAAAATAAATAACGACAAGCAGGTGGTGACAATGATGCCAACATGACATAAACGTTGGCCCCACGACAGCGGGGTAAGTGTTGATTCTGACAAACTAACGTCCTGATCCATTTCGGAGGATGGCAACCCCCATGGCTGCTATCACTGGCGTAAATAACGTTTCAAGCGGTTATTTTTATTTGAACTCGGTCAAATAACATACAATGACGACAACCGTAATCCTACTACTCTACCAAAGCTATCAACGGGGTGCATCGCTAGGACGAGATCATTGCGCGGGTATTAACAAAAAAGCGCCACGTTGGGCGCTTTTTAGCCAAACGGTGGGCTATTATGGAACCAAACGTGCGTTCGAAGCGATTTGAACACGGCTTGTTTGCTTCACTTCCTCCATCACTACATAAGTACGAGTGTCTTTCACGGAAGGTAATTTTAATAAGGTCTCAGACAACAAACGTCGATAAGCCGTCATATCACAAACACGGGTTTTTAATAGGTAATCAAAACTACCAGAAACCAAATGGCACTCTTGAACATCTTCTAGCTGCATTACCGCTTGATTAAATTGTTCAAATACATCGGGGTGATCGCGATTAAGTGAGATTTCCACATAAACCAATAAGGAAGCACCAAGATAATGCGGATTAACTTGGGCGGTATAACCGAGGATAAAGCCTTGCCGCTCTAAACGTTTTACCCGCTCTAAGCAAGGTGTTGGGCTAAGCCCTACACGTTTAGAAAGCTCTACATTCGAGATCCGTCCATCTTTTTGAAGCTCATTTAAAATGTTTCGATCGATACGATCCAGTTCTTTAAGCGGCTTTTTTTTGTTGTACGCCATACATACATCCTTATGCCTTTTCAGTGGCGAAAGATAAATCCATTTAAACGCTGAGAACGTTAAAGATATGCTCCACGATGATGATTATACTTATTTTGCAACTTACACCAAGCACAAAAATCACATTTTTACATATATGTGTTCACATTTGAGCAACACAAGGTGATTTCAAAGATGATCATTGGCGTACCAAAAGAGATTAAAAATCACGAATACCGCGTAGGATTAGTGCCAGCAAGTGTCCGAGAATTAACGGCGCGTGGCCATAAAGTTGTTATTGAAACTCAAGCCGGTGCAGGCATTGGCCTTGACGATCTCGCCTATATTCAAGCGGGCGCATCTATCGTGCTTAATGCCCAGCAAGTTTATGAAAATGCCCAACTCATCGTAAAAGTAAAAGAGCCTCAGGCATCTGAGTATGCTTGGATACAAGCACACCATACTTTATTTACTTATCTGCATTTAGCCGCTGATCCCCAACAAACCGAAGCTCTTTTAGCCAGCGGTGCCTTGTGCATTGCTTATGAGACCGTCACCGATAAATTTGGTGGTCTACCTCTGCTTGCACCGATGTCGGAAGTGGCAGGCCGTTTTTCAATACAAGCTGGAGCACAAGCATTAGAACGTACGCATCAAGGCAGTGGCATGTTACTCGGAGGCGTCCCTGGTGTGGCGCCAGCGAAAGTAACTATTTTAGGTGGTGGTGTTGTCGGTAGTAATGCAGCGCAAATGGCACTGGGGCTTGGCGCGAATGTATCTATTTTAGATAAAAACTTACAAGTATTACGGCAACTGAATAAACAGTTTGGCCGCCAAGTTAATTTGATCCTCGCCACCGAAGAAACCTTAGATAAATACATTACTCAAGCAAATTTAGTCATTGGCGGCGTGTTAATTCCTGGTGCTTC
>JAWXTX010000023.1:0-30804 GCA_044433165.1 Ferrimonas sp.
CTTAATCGCTTTTGGCGAGCCGTTGTCCCGTCGACAGGGGCGCATTATAGGCACCCGTTTAAAACGCGCAAGGCTTTATTTCAAAAAAATGACCGTTTGTTCAACAACACAGCACATACCGACTTGTTCACAGCTTTATCCACAATTTTTGGTGAAATACGCCCGTTAACGTCTTGAATTCACCTTGTATTGGCATTAGTCAGCGGCCCCAAACAAAAAAGCCATCTATATGTAGATGGCTTTTTCTAACAAAGACGTTTCTTACAGCGATTGGGTAAAGGTGCGAGTAATAACGTCTTTTTGCTGTTCTAAAGTCAGGGAGTTAAAGCGTACTGCGTAACCAGATACACGGATAGTTAACTGAGCATTGTCACCAATAACAATGTGGTCTTCATCAGTTGCCGTGCCCGCTTCTACGCGCTCACGCGCTTCCATAATGCGAACTAAAGTTTCACGGTTCAGTACGTTTACGTTTAGGTGCTGACCACCTTCACGTACTGGCTGCTCACCATGAATGTCGATGGTACGAAACTCGTACTCGCCCAGTTCAGCTAAAGCAACCACTTGGTCTGCTTCATAGCCTTCAGCGGCCGCTAAACAACGCGCTTGCTGACTCTCATTATCGATTAACCAAATGGAGTTTAATAATGCAGGGGTGGCGCTCTGAGTGATTTGAATGCCTTGAATCATAATTACCTCTTTATACATTAAGTTTCATAACCATTTATTTATGGCTATTAGTGTGATCTACATCCTCACCCTAACAAGTTCAGACAAATATCACCAACGAAAGTTATTAAACCTTAGATTAATTTTATTAATTCGAGTTTTTCCAGCGATAAAGCCGATAAACAAAAATGGCCCCCAATTGTTTGAGTAACAATTGGGGGCCATTTGAGCTTTAAAGGCAATCTTATTTAACGACTGTTAAACTGGGTTTACCTGCTGGTCGAGCAGGCTCAAGCGGTGCTTCAAGAGCCGTGTCGTAACACTCCTCATGAGCAAAGCTTGTACCAGCGCCATTTTCTCGGGCATAGATTGCATCTACCGCAGCCAATGGAACCGACAATGCTTGAGGTTTACCACCAAAGCGCGCATTAAATTCGATCCAATCATTGCCGAGACTCAGATTACCCACAGCATGAGGGGCAATATTTAACACAATCTGCCCGTTCTCAACAAACTGCATTGGTACTTGTACACCGGGAAGAGCGGCATTGACGACCAAATGTGGCGTAAAATCGTTATCGAGCATCCACTCATAAAAAGCACGCAATAAATACGGCCGAGTAGCAGTTAATGAAGCGCTCATGCCCCAATCCGTAATTCACGTTCCGCTTCTGTTAAAGAAACTTTAAATGACTCACGTTCAAAAATCCGCGTCATGTAGGCTTTCACCTCCGCTGAACCGCGGCCAGATAGCTCGATGCCTAAACTTGGTAAGCGCCAGAATAATGGAGCCAGATAACAATCGACTAAAGTGAACTCTTCACTCATGAAAAAAGGAGCTTCGCCAAAGATCGGAGCTAGCGCCAAAATCCCTTCGGCCAATTCTTTACGAGCGGCATCGGCTTTGTCACCACGTTCAATCCGCTCAGCTAAAGCGTACCAATCGTTTTGAATGCGATACATCATCAAGCGGCTTTGGCCACGCGAAACAGGGTACACCGGCATTAACGGTGGGTGTGGGAAACGCTCATCCAAATATTCCATGATAATGCGGGCATTATATAACACCAGTTCACGGTCAACTAAGGTCGGGACGCTGTTATAGGGATTCAACTCAGCCAGATCTTGCGGCAGCTGGTTTGGATCCACTTGTAATACTTCTACCCCCACCCCTTTTTCCGCTAATACAATGCGGACTTGGTGGCTATACAGATCGCTGGCACCGGAGTACAGGGCCATGACAGAGCGTTTGTTGGCAGCGACAGCCATTGGTACCCTCCGAAAGGAAATTATTCACTAAATAGGAAGTGGGGTGTTTACCCCACAACTGAGCCAAGCGAGAGATTGTAACCTGTTATTGTCGATTAGTGTACATCTCGCCAATATTCGCGCTTGAGTAGATAGGCAATAACAAAGAATACTGCTAAAAACCCTAAGATCCAGACTCCCATCGACTCACGCGTAGTACGAATTGGCTCTGCCGAGTAAGTCAAAAAATTAGTCAAATCCAACGCTACCTGTTGGTATTCTTCCGCACTCATGGTGCCACCGGAGGCCACAATCGTACCGTTTTCTTGCAAAATGGGGCGGCCTTGCAAACGCTCTAATACGTGTGGCATCCCAACCGAAGGAAAAACCAAGTTATTAACGCCAAAAGGTCGCGAATCATCCTGATAGAAAGAGATAAGGTAAGAATAGAGCCAATCTGAACCTCGTACACGAGCAACCATGGTTAAATCTGGCGGTGCCGCTCCAAACCATTTAGCGGCTTCTGTTTGTGGCATGCTACTTAGCATGAGATCCCCAATTTTGGCATCGGTATGGATCATCGCATTCATGCTATCAATATCGATGGCTAAGTCGGTAGCCACACGTTGATAGCGTTGATACTGCGTTGAATGGCAGCCCAAACAACTTTCCATAAACATTTTAGCGCCACGTTGCATTGAGGGCTGATCATGAAGATCAATGGGTGCTTCGACCACATGGGGATTATGTCCCCCAGCCGCATGAGCAAATAATGGTAAGCACAGAAATAAAGTAACAATAAATGTTTTCATTAGCCCGTAACCCTCTCAGGTAACGACTTGGTCGCTTCGTGCTTACTGTAAATAAACAACGCAAGGAAAAAGCCGAAATAACCTAAGGATGCAATGCGAGCAAGCAAGGTTTCTAGTTCTCCTGCAGGCAATGCCCCTAATACGCCTAGCACAATAAAACAAATAACAAATTGGGTGATATTTGCCTTGTGAATCCAGCTACGATAACGAATTGAACGCACTTTACAGCGATCTAACCAAGGCAAGAAAAACAGCACCACAATCGCCGCCCCCATACCAATAACACCAAATAATTTATCTGGTACGGCACGTAGAATTGCGTAAAACGGGGTGAAATACCAAACTGGGGCGATGTGTTCTGGCGTTTTTAATGGGTTTGCCGCTTCAAAGTTGGGAGCTTCTAAAAAGTAACCGCCACCTTCCGGCATAAAGAATATGACGTAGCAAAATACGAATAAGAAACCTGCAACCCCCATGATGTCTTTTACCGTGTAATAAGGATGAAATGGGATGGCGTCTTTAGGCCAGCCATTCGCGTCTTTATTTTTTTTAATCTCAATGCCATCTGGATTATTGGAGCCGACCTCGTGCAACGCAACAATATGCAAAAAGACCAATACAACCAGCACCAATGGTAAGGCAATCACGTGCAGTGCAAAAAAACGATTTAAGGTTGCCCCAGATACCACATAATCACCGCGGATCCAGAGTGTTAAATCATCGCCAATCACAGGAATTGCGCCAAATAACGAAATAATTACTTGCGCTCCCCAATAGGACATTTGTCCCCATGGCAGGAGATATCCCATAAAGGCTTCGGCCATGAGCACCAGAAAAATTAACATCCCAAAAATCCACAACAATTCACGGGGTTTTTGATAAGACCCATAAATTAAACCGCGAAACATGTGCAAGTAGATAACAACGAAAAAAGCCGAAGCACCTGTCGAATGCATATAGCGTAGCAACCAGCCATACTCCACATCACGCATGATGTATTCGATGGATGCAAAAGCGCCTTCAGCACTAGGCACATAGTTCATGGTGAGCCAAATTCCGGTAAGGATTTGATTAACCAAAACCAACATGGCTAATGAACCAAAAAAATACCAGAAGTTAAAATTTTTAGGTGCTGGATATTCACCTATATGCTTATTGTAAGTGGCTGTTAATGGGATCCGTTCATCGATCCAAGTTAATAATTTACTCATGCTATGCCATCTCCTCATCGACACCAATGAGGACAATGCTGTCGCCTAAATATTGATGGGGGGGAACAACCAAATTCAATGGTGCAGGGACACCTTGGAATACGCGCCCAGCCATATCAAACTTAGAACCATGACAAGGGCAAAAAAAGCCGGCTGGTACCCCCGCGACTTGTTGTTCAAACGTTTCTGGTAAATACGTTGGTGAACACCCAAGGTGAGTACATAGTCCCACCGCAATAAAAAACTCTTCTTTAATAGCACGAGTGGGATTGGCTGCGTAATCCGGCTGCTGAGGCTCCTGCGAATTGGGATCGCGCAATTGCCCATCCAGTGTTGACAGCTGTGCGATGATTTCTGGGGTTCGGCGGACAATCCATACCGGTTTACCACGCCACTCCACGCGCAACATTTGTCCTGGTTCAATTTTTCCAATGTTTACTTCAACTGGTGCACCGGCAGCTTTTGCCTTAGCGCTGGGATTCCAAGATTTCACAAAAGGAACCGCAGTAGCGACCGCGCCAACTCCCCCCACCACCGCGGTAGTCAGAGTTAGAAATCTGCGACGTCCAGTATCGACAGGCGCATTGCTCATCTACATATTCTCCCGATAGGGTTATTTTTTATACCTCAGAAGCAGAGTGAGGACGAGGTCCAAGTCCATTTGTCTTCGAAGGTGGGCGCAGCCAGTATATATAAAAGGTGAGCAAGTTCACAGCTTGCAAGCCATTGCGGACATGAATCACGCAGGAATTTATTGAATGAGACAAATAAGCAGAAGATCCGATATTAATAATAAAAATAGGTGTAGTTCACTGCCATTTGGCGAATTGAACCGATAAGTGACGAGCCATTAAATAAGGGCATTTACGGTAGGCATAAAAAAACCCAGCCAATGGCTGGGTTTTTGATTCCAAAGAACTCGGCGAATTAACGCTTAGAGAACTGTGGACGACGACGTGCTTTACGCAGACCGACTTTCTTACGCTCAACTTCACGAGCATCACGGGTAACGAAGCCCGCCGCACGCAGAGTAGGACGCAAAGTCTCATCGTATTGCATCAACGCACGAGTGATACCGTGACGAATAGCACCAGATTGACCAGTGATACCACCACCAGCAACCGTTACGTAGATGTCGAATTTATCCATCATCTCAACCAATTCCAGAGGTTGACGAACTACCATGCGGGCAGTTTCGCGACCAAAGAACTGTTCCAGAGAACGCTTGTTGATGGTGATGTTGCCAGAACCCTGCTTGATGAAAACACGAGCAGTGGAGGTCTTGCGGCGGCCAGTACCGTAGTATTGAGTCATTGCCTATATCCCCTTAGATATCCAGAACCTGTGGCTGCTGTGCAGCGTGCTTGTGCTCGGCACCAGCGTACACTTTCAGCTTACGGAACATGGCGCGACCCAGAGGACCTTTTGGCAGCATGCCCTTAACCGCTTTTTCGATGATCATTTCAGGCTTGCGAGCCTGCAGATCGGCGAAGTTGATCTCTTTGATGCCACCTGGGTAGCCAGAGTGACGGTAGTACATTTTGTCGTTGAACTTGTTACCAGTTACGGTAATTTTTTCAGCGTTGATGATTACGATGTAATCGCCGGTGTCAACGTGTGGAGTGTACTCAGGCTTGTGCTTACCGCGCAGACGGCTAGCTACTTCGGTAGCCAGACGGCCAAGGGTCTTGCCTTCAGCATCAACGATAAACCAGTCGCGCTGTACGGACTCTGGCTTAGCAGAAAAAGTTTTCATTAGATTAAAAACCCAATTTATATGTTACAAATTCACCAAACTTATTGAAGTTTAGCAACTTTTCGTGGTCTTCCACCCACCCCTTCGAGCGGGACAAGACGCTGGTTTTTGAACGCTAGGCGTTCCACCGTAACGTGGGCAGGGCGCGAATTATAAGGGAGTGCGCTGTAAAAATCATCTGATTTTTTCTTTTGATTTTATCTATTAGGGTAAATGAGGGCGAGCGAGGTAAGCGGTGCTTTGCATTTCACTTAAGCGGCTTTGGCAACGCTGGAACTCAAAGGTTAATCTGCCATCTTGATACAGTTCGGCTAATGCCACCTCTGCCGACATAATCAGCTTCACGCCGCGATCATAAAATTCATCCACCATCGCAATAAAGCGGCGAGCCACGTCATCCCCACAGTAACCGTTCCCCATACGGCAGACGCCCTTCAGCAAAATCGTATGATAAAGCTGCGCCAATTCAATGTAGTCCCCTTGCCCTCTGGGACCATCACAGAGCGCTTTAAAATCAATCATTAATACGCCTTCGCCTTGGCGTACGGTGCGGATTGGCCGCCCGAGCACTTCAATAAAGCCATTATTCTTTGTGTGTTCTTGCGACAACAATTGAAAATAATGATCTAGATTGGTGGCGGCTTTCGCATCAAGCGGATAATGATAAATTTCTGCTTGGGTCAGTGTTCGCAATCGATAATCCAACCCATTATCCAGCTCAACAATTTGACAATGTTGTTCAAGTAACTCAATGGCTGGCAAAAAACGCTGGCGCTGTAAGCCATTCCAATACAATTGCGCCGGTGGGATGTTCGAGGTGGCAACCAAGATAATTCCATGCGCAAACAACGCATCCAATAATCCAGCCAGTAACATGGCATCAGTAATGTCTGACACAAAAAACTCATCAAAACAAAGTACGTCAATTTCTTTTGCTAAGCGTCGAGCGACAAGGATCAGTGGATCTTGGCACCCTTTAAGCTCATTTAATTCATGGTGTACGCGCTGCATCATGCGGTGAAAGTGGATCCGCAATTTACGTTCCGTGGGCAAACACTGAAAAAACGTATCCATCAAATGGGTTTTACCACGCCCAACCCCACCCCACAGGTAAATGCCTTGTGGTGGCGCAACCGTTGCTGAACGCATCCATCGTAACCACCAAGGCTTACGCGGTTGCTGACTCTGCACCCATTGCTGATACAAGCGTTCTAAATGTTGTACCGCCACGGCTTGAGCCGCATCGCGCTGAAAACCTGAACGTGATAAATCTTGTTCATAAAGAACTTGCGGGCTTGTCATAATCTATCCATTGATTATTTGACGCATTTTGTCCGTCCCACCCATTTCAGGACGGAATTCCAACATCACACTCTACCACGGGGCAAAAGGGTTCGGTATATTGCCTGCGTCGCTGCTCATTCCCTGCCTGCTCTTGCTCGGGCACAGTTCGACCAGCGATTTTTTTTATGTAGGAGCAGTAATGAACGAAGTATTAATAATCATCGCCGCACTCGTTGGTGGCGTTGGTGGCTTTCTCTTGGGCAAACGTCCTTGGTCAAACAGCCCAAATATCGAGCGTTTACAAGCAGAGCTCACTCAAGCGCGCTTCGATTTAGAACAACAACGTCTCGGGATCCATGATTATTTCACCCAATCAAAAGAACAACTGAATGCACTTACTGGCCAATTAGCTAAAATTCAAGCGCTGTGGCAGGAATCGGCACAAGAGCTCATAACCGATATTGAGCCAGAGAGCAGCACCAAAACTGCAGAGGCCGATGCCGCTACGGTTGAAACCGCAAGTGCCGATCAATCTCTGCCACCTAACGATTACGCTCAAGGCTCACACGGCATTATCAATAAGGCCTAAGCTGTTGACTAACCACTAAGGCGGGAACTTTTGGTATGACTGCGGGGTCTGCTACCTAGATAGACAACATCTGTAGGAGAACGCGCTCGCATGAATAAAAAATCATCCGTACTGATCACCGCCTTATTTTCTTTTGGTTTGACCGCGGCGCTTCCTGCCCTTGCAGCTTGGCCAACAAGCGTAAATAACCAGCCACTCCCCAGTTTAGCGCCCATGATTGAGCGGATCTCACCAGCAGTAGTCTCTGTTTCGGTTGAAGGCACTCAATCCAACCGCAGCGCCATCCCGGAACAATTTCGTTACTTCTTTGGCCACCCCAGCCAAGAACGTGAACGGCCGTTTCGCAGTTTGGGCTCGGGTGTGATTATTAATGCGGATAAAGGGCACATTATTACTAATCACCATGTTATTGATAATGCTGATAAAATTATCATTAACTTGAGTGATGGACGAGAATTTGAAGCGGAACGCATCGGTTCTGATCCCGCGACCGATGTCGCAGTATTAAAAATCAATGCCGACAAACTGGTGGCCATTCGCATGGCGGATTCCGATGCTCTGAAAGTGGGTGATTTTACTGTCGCTATTGGCAATCCATTCGGGCTTGGCCAAACCGTCACCTCTGGCATTGTGAGTGCGCTCTCTCGAGGGCTTGATAATCAAGGCTATCAAGATTTTATTCAAACCGATGCCGCCATCAATTCCGGCAATTCGGGCGGCGCTCTTATCAACCTAGAAGGTGAATTGATCGGCATTAATACCGCGATTATTGCACCCGGTGGCGGCAATGTGGGCATTGGCTTCGCCATTCCAGTGAACATGGTGCAAAACCTCACCCAACAAATTTTAGAATTTGGCGAAGTACGCCGAGGGGTATTGGGGATCATCGGTGGTGAGCTAACCAATGAGACCGCTCAATTGTTTGGTTTAGATACGAAGCATGGTGCTTATATTAGCCAAGTCGTGCCCGACTCTGCCGCAGCCAGTGCGGGATTACAAGCTGGCGATATCATCACCAAGCTTAACGGGAAAAAAATACAAACATTCCAAGAGCTGCGTACCAAAGTGGCTACCATGGGAGCTGGAGCCAAAATTGCCTTAACGTTCAGTCGTGATGGCAAATCTAAAGAGGTCACCGTCGTATTAAAAGAAGCGCCAGGCGAGAACGTACAAGCGTCGGTAATTCACCCCTCATTGGAGGGCGCAAAACTGTCCAGCTTCAATAAGCAAGGTGTGCGAGGCGTAAAGGTAACGGAAGTGGCAGAACGCTCACGCGCAGCCCAACAAGGGTTGATGAGTGGAGATAGGATTGCCGCCATCAGCTTAATGAACCGAAATCGTATTGAAGTTAAAGATCTCAATCAGTTACGACAATTACTCAGTGATTATAACGGTGCCTTTGCCGCCACCATTGAGCGAGAAGGGAACACCATGATGGTGATCCTGCGCTAACTTCATCCGATTACTTCAATAAAGACGGCCTCGGCCGTCTTTTTGTTGATGGATCATTAAGTTAGGATGATGCCAATTCCTTTATTGAGACTCTTTCATGGCGCTATTACGCTACTTGTTAAAGCCCATATTCGCCGGTTTAAGCATTGCCGCGATCGTTATTATATTGGACCCTGAATTACGTCAGCGCCTACCACAGTTCACGCCTTACCTGAGCCAAGTGGAACGCAACAGCTTCGCCGCTGCTGTCCGCCGAGCGGCCCCTGCCGTTGTCAACGTATACTCCCATCGTCAAGGCGGCGGCCATTACAATCAACTGCTCCCCCAAGGTCTAGGCAGTGGTATTATTATGCGCGATGATGGCTACATCTTAACGAACTATCACGTTATCCATCAGGCTGATCAGATCTCGGTTGCTTTACAAGATGGTCGAATTGCCGAAGCGCAGCTCATCGGCATTGATCCTTTCACTGATTTGGCGGTGATGAAAATTCATCTTGATGATCTACCAGTGATCCCATTAGACATGAATCGTCAAGTACAAGTTGGCGATGCGGTATTAGCCATTGGCAATCCTTATGATTTAGGTCAAACCATCACACAAGGGATCATCAGTGCCACCGGTCGCAATGGTTTAAGTACTAATGTTCAAGAATTTATTCAAACCGATGCTGCCATTAATCAAGGCAATTCTGGTGGGGCTTTAGTGGATGCAGATGGTCGTTTAGTTGGGGTAAATACAGCAAATTATCAGCAACTTGGAGATGCGGGTGTCGGTTTAAACTTTGCCATTCCAATTGAGCTGGCTCACACCATTATGACCACCTTAATTCGCGATGGACGGGTGATCCGCGGCCACTTAGGAATTGTGGGCGTGGCTGTTAATGAGAGCATTGCGCGACAATTGCGCTTACCTGCCCCAAAAGGCATTTTTGTTAGTGATTTAGATGAACAAGGCCCTGCCAGCAAAGCAGGGCTACAAGCCGGCGACGTATTAATTGCCATCAACGATGAAACCATCACCGGTAATGCCATGCTCATGGACACCATTGCAGAAACGCCACCGGGTACTGAAATTAATGTACAGCTGATTCGTCAAGGTCGTTATTATCAGTTACCAGTGACGGTCAGTGAACGGCCAGCGCTGCGTTAACACGCCAAGGTACAGGCCGCTAGCCATAAAAAAGAGAAACCCATGAGCTTCTCTTTTTTATGGTATTTCACTTAAACAAGGGGGGCGTTATTGGATGCGCACAACATTGGCGCCAAGACCAGCCAATTTATGCTCAATTTGCTCATAACCACGGTCTAAGTGATAAATGCGATCAACCACTGTGGTACCAGATGCCACTAAGCCAGCAATCACTAAACAGGCCGAAGCACGTAGATCCGTTGCCATCACTTGCGCGCCCTGCAAGCCTTCCTGCCCCTCAATAATGCAAGTGTGCCCTTCCAGTTCCATGTTCGCGCCCATACGCTGTAACTCAGGTACGTGCATAAAGCGATTTTCAAAGATGGTTTCCGTTACCGTAGCACGGCCGCAGGCTAACGCATTCAATGTACAAAACTGTGCTTGCATATCGGTTGGAAAGGCGGGATGAGGCGCCGTTTTAATTGACACTGCTTGGGGTTGCTGGCCTTGCATGTCCAAGCTTACCCAATCGTCACCCCGCTCAATGATGGCACCCGCTTCTTCAAGCTTCAGTAACACCGGCTCTAATGTGGCTGGTGCAGCATTTAAACAGCGAACTCGCCCACGGGTGGCGGCCGCAGCAACCAAATAAGTGCCTGTTTCAATGCGATCCGGCATCACACTGTAATCGGTGCCTACTAGACGCTCCACCCCTTCAATGCGGATGACATCACTGCCCGCCCCGCTGATCTTAGCGCCCATGGCGTTTAAGAAGTTCGCCAAGTCGATGATCTCAGGCTCACGTGCGGCGTTTTCAATGTAGGTTACGCCATCGGCCAGCGCAGCAGCGGCCATTAAGTTCTCGGTGCCCGTTACTGAAACCACATCCATCAAAATGGTCGCGCCGGTTAAGCGCCCTTGCGCTCTTGCTTTGATGTAGCCTTCTTCCACAATGACGTCTGCCCCCATCGCCTGCAAACCTTGAATGTGCAAGTTAACCGGACGAGCACCGATGGCACAACCGCCAGGTAACGACACATCAGCATGACCGTATTTGGCCGCCAAAGGGCCTAATAACATGATGGATGCCCGCATGGTTTTTACCAAGTCGTAGGCGGCTACAAAGTGGTTAATTGGAGCTGGGTTAATCGTCAGTACGCCCTCTTCAAGATCGCTGACTTCTGCGCCAAGCTGACGCAATAACGCAATGGTGGTATTCACATCGCGTAGAGCTGGTACGTTGCGTAACGTCACGGTATTTTGTGAGAGCACTGCCGCCATTAAAATCGGCAGTGCAGCATTTTTGGCGCCAGAGATAACAACGTCTCCAGACAGTGGGCCAGCGGCCCGAACTTGCAATTTATCCAACTGAATCTCCGTCAGCGCCTAATTGAAGAGTTTTTCCCGCTGCCATTCGGCTGCAGTAAAAGCTTTAATGGTTAAGGCATGCAATGTGCCATCGGTTATTTTATCCATCAACGGCGCGTAAATGGCCTGTTGACGTTTTACTTTAGAGAGCCCTTCAAAAGCTTCCCCTACCGCCACAATATGGTAATGAGAGCCTTCAGCACTCACTTTTAATTCACTTAACACTAGCGCTTGCTGTAAGCGTTGTTCAATGTCGTTCAGCTCCATGGCTGATCCTCCTAACTTTCAGTTCGCACGGTTAAGCGCTGCTGATTCAAACTTAAATCATACAACGTCATTAATTGCTTTAACCGCTGGGGGCAATCACGCCATTGCACGCTCCCCCCAGCATGACGCTGCTGCGCTTCAATTTCGATTAACCAAGCCAAACCTGCACTGTCAATGTGTTCGACATCCGCCAGCATTAAGATCAGGGTTTCACGGCTAAACCACTGGTTTGGTAACGGCCAATGCAACGTAACAGACTCGGCGGTTAAGGCACCTGTAATGCGCAGCGTCTGTTCACCCAATTCAACCGTGAGGCTCATGAGGCGTCGCCACCAGCCAATACTTGTTGATTACGTTCTTCAAGCATGCGGATTACGGCATCCAAACCACGTTGGCGAATTAAACCTGCAAACTCACTTTCTTTGGCCGCTAAGATACTGGCACCTTCTGCTGCTAAATCGATGGCCTGCCATTGACCATTATTTTTATTGAGGCGCATCTTAAATTGCACTTCGATAGGCGGACGATTGCCTTCGACAAAGATCACTTTCACGCTAATGATGCTGCGATCGCCAACTGGACGAGAAGGTTCATAGGTAATGCTTTGATCACTGTAAACTGAAAATGCCTGCGCAAAGGTAGTGATCATGTATTCACGAAAAGCATTGGTGAAGGCTTGTTTTTGCTCATCGGTCGCGCTGCGCAACGCAGTACCCATCACTTTGTAGGCCGCATAAGTGCTGTTTACGTACGGCATTAAGTCGGTTTCAACGAGTGTACGCAGCACCAACGGATCAGCAGCAATGGCCTCTTGCTGATCTCGATAGTTGGTCAACAACTTATGCGCAACTTGTTCAATCATGACATAAGGATCGGTTTGATCGATGGTTTGAGCTTGAACGGTAGTGGTCAGCACAAGACCTAGCAGTAGGCTTTTGAAAAACGTGTTCAGCATCGGATTATTCTCCTTCTTTTGCGCTGTATAAAAATTGACTTATCAACTCTTCCAGCACCATGGCACTGCGAGTGTCTTCCACGATGTCGCCATCTTGTAAAAATTCCTCATCGTCCATCGCAAATCCCGGTGTTAGACCGATATATTGCTCTCCTAATAGCCCTGAGGTGAGGATCGAGAGGCTACTGGTATTCGGAAATTGGGCATACTTAGTATCGATGAGCAACGTGACTTTAGGCACCAATTGCGTTTGGTCCAATTCCACGGATGCCACTCGACCGATCACCACCCCTCCGACTTTAATCGGCGCTCGTGCTTTTAAACCACCGATGTTGTCAAAATACGCAGTTAATTGATATTGCTGGCTTTGCTGTCTTGGATCGATGTCCGCCACTTTAAAAACCAATACCACTAAAGCCAGGATCCCAGCCAATAAAAAGCCGCCTACGGCCAATTCAAGTTTTCTGGAGTTCATCATTTAACTTCCAAACATCCATGCAGTTAATACAAAATCGATGGCCAATACGGCCAACGAACTGTGTACAACGGTTTCGGTGGTGGCTTTGCTGATCCCTTCAGCGGTTGGTTCCGAGCTGTATCCTTTAAACAGCGCAATCCACATCACCACGAGTGCAAACACCAAGGCTTTGATGGTGCAATTTACAATATCTTGATGCCATTCTACGTTGGCGCTAAGAATTGACCAAAACGCCCCCGGATCAATGCCTTTCCATTCCACACCAACAAGGTGCCCCCCCCAAATGCCAACCGCACAAAACATAAATGTCAGCAATGGCATGGCAATAACGCCCGCCCAAAAACGCGGCGCCACAATTCGACGTAAAGGATCGACAGCCATCATCTCCAATGAAGCCAATTGCTCTGTGGCTTTCATTAGGCCAATCTCAGCAGCAACTGCCGAGCCTGCGCGACCAGCAAACAAGAGTGCTGTTACCACAGGCCCTAGCTCCCGTAGCAACGACAACGCCACCATCGGCCCTAAACTTTCTTCGGTGCCAAAGTCCACCAGAATAATGTAACCCTGCAACGCCAGCACCATTCCAATAAACAGCCCTGAGACAAGGACAATCAGTAACGACAATACGCCCACTTGATACAGCTGCGTTACTAATAATGGCATCATTTGCCGCGGTTGCGGTTTCGCGACTAACGCGCCCACCAGCATGAGCATGGACTGACCCAAACGTTCAATCCAATTCAAGCCACCACGACCAAGCCGTGCGATTGAATTTATCACCTTAACAAAGACTCCAGGTAATCATTGGCAGGAAAGTGAAACTTCACCGGACCATCCGGTGCACCATCCAAAAACTGCTGTAATTGCTCACTGTCGAGCTGACGGATTTCATCCGGCGTGCCAGAGCCTATGACTTTACCATCGGCAATAACATAAACCTGATCGGCAATACTCAGCACTTCATCCACATCATGAGAAACCACAACCGAGGTGAGCTGCAGCGCACTGCCAAGTTCGCGAATCAGTTTCACCACCACCCCCATCGAGATAGGATCTTGCCCAGCGAATGGCTCATCGTACATCACTAAATCGGGTTCTAACGCAACCGCACGCGCTAAAGCCGCTCGACGTTGCATCCCACCTGAAAGTTCATTCGGCATTAAATGAGCGGCACCACGAAGCCCTACGGCTTCGAGCTTCAATAACACTAAACGTTCGATTAAAGGTGCGGGAAGCTGCGTATGTTGGCGTAAAGGAAATGCCACATTGTCAAATACCGACATGTCGGTAAACAAAGCGCCAGACTGAAAGAGCATGCTCATACGACGGCGTAAACGGTAAAGCTCCGCTCGTGATAATTGATGCACATTTTGACCATCGAACAAGACTTGTCCGCGATCCGGCTGTAGTTGACCACCAATTAATTTTAATAAGGTGGTTTTGCCAATACCCGATGGCCCCATGATCGCCGTGGTTTTCCCTCTCGGGATGGTTAGGTTAAGATCGGAGTAGATCTGGCGGTCGCCACGGCTAAATTGAAGCCCTTGGATTTCGATCAATGCCGTCGATGAGTGTTGATGTTCCATAGTGTGCTTTATAATAGGGTCGATAGACCTAGCCAACGCCAAATAAGCGCCATAGTGTACGGTGCAAGAGGCGGCTTAACAATGGGCAACCCTTTCAATTTACACAAGGACAGGCGACAATAATCGCTCCCTCAATGCTGGTATAGCCTTTGTGATTTCACCCCTTATTTTCCTCAGTATTGGTCTTGGTTTGCTCATTTGGAGCGCCGACCGCTTTATTTTTGGCGCCGCAGCAATTGCCCGTAATTTCGGTATTGCGCCCATGCTCATCGGCCTCACCATTGTTTCAATCGGCTCATCCGCCCCCGAAGCAATGGTAGCCGCCAGTGCCGCCTTAGAAGGCAAGCTCGATACGGCCGTCGGTAACGTAATTGGCTCTAACATCACAAACATTACCCTTATTCTTGGGGTCGCTGCCCTGCTCAAGCCCTTATTAGTCAGCTCTTCGACCCTGATAAAAGAGATGCCTCTCATGCTTGGGGGCACTTTACTGGCAGGCTACTTAATGCAAGATCTTAGCTTGTCCCGCTGGGATGGTCTGTTATTGCTGGCCGCATTTATCATGGTGATCGCGTTGTTAATCATCAACGCTTACCGAACGCACGACGACAAACTCACCCAAGCCAGTGAAGAGGAAGTGCCCGACGATATCAGCACTCCACGTGCTTTACTGTGGCTGGTTATCGGTATGATATTACTGCCTTTAGCTGCAGAAATGATGGTCACAAATGCCGTGACCATTGCCCGTTATTTTGGGCTGTCGGATCTGGTCATCGGCTTAACGATTATTGCCGTTGGCACCAGTCTGCCTGAACTGGCGGCTTGCATCGCTGGCTTAAGTAAAGGCGAGGATGACTTGGTGATTGGCAACGTCGTTGGCTCAAACTTGTTTAATATTTTAGCGGTATTGGCCGTGCCCGCGCTGCTGGCACCGGGCATGATCGATCCCGCCGCTGCCGGCAAAGATTTTGGCGTTATGTTGGCCACCAGTTTGGCACCACTGCTGATACTTTTACTCAAACGCAATCACACCATCGGCCGTATTGAAGGCGCGGTATTGTTGTTATGCTTTGTGATTTACCAAATCAGCTTATTTTATTCATCTTGATGCTATAGCCCACGTTATTTCCACTGGAACTGTATATGTCTATCCCTGCACAATGGCGCCGATGGGGCCAGCAAGTAATTGATATTGAAGCAAAAGCAATTCAGAATCTGGCACGTTTTATTGATGATGGTTTTGAGGGGGCCTGCGCCACAATGCTGCGCTGCAGCGGCAAGGTGATCATCATGGGGATGGGCAAATCTGGTCATATTGGCAATAAAATTGCCGCCACCCTAGCCAGTACTGGAACGCCCGCATTTTTTGTCCATCCGGCAGAAGCCAGTCATGGTGACTTAGGTATGCTTAGCCATGACGACGTGGTACTGGCCATCTCCAATTCAGGCGAAGCCCATGAAATTTTGACGTTAATGCCTGTAATTAAACGCATGGGTTTGCCTGTTATCGCGATGACGGGCAAGCCAGATTCCAGCCTTGCAGCACTAGCGCAACATCACTTATGCATTGCCGTCGAAGAAGAAGCCTGTCCATTAGGGTTGGCACCCACCTCCTCCACCACCGCCACATTAGTGATGGGCGATGCATTAGCAGTTGCCTTACTGCAAGCGCGCGGATTCTCAGTGGATGACTTTGCGTTATCGCATCCTGGGGGCGCATTAGGCCGCCGACTGTTATTAAAAGTGGCCGATTTAATGCACCAAGGTGAACGCTTGCCCGTGGTGGCGCAACACGTCACCATCAGTGTCGCTTTGTTAGAGATCTCCGCCAAAGGGCTGGGCATGACCATTGTAGTGGATGAGACTAACGCCGTTTGTGGCCTTTTTACCGATGGTGATTTACGCCGTGTGCTCGACGCCCGCATCGATATCCATACCACCTCGATTGGCGAAGTTATGACACGACATCCAATTACAATCGACAGTCATGTACTGGCTGCGCAAGCATTAAAGTTGATGGAAGATAAAAACATTAATGGCCTCATCAGTGTTGACGCTCAACAACGCCCCATTGGGGCATTAAACATGATGGACATGCTCAAAGCAGGGGTGATCTAAATGGACGCCATTATGACCCTATATGGCGCAATTGATGCCAGTGTGATGGCCCGAGCAGCACAGATTAAACTGCTGATGTGCGACATTGATGGGGTGTTCTCTGATGGCCGTATCTACCTAGGCAATCAAGGTGAAGAGCTTAAAGCCTTTCATACCCGAGATGGCTTTGGCATTAAAGCCGCGCGGCAGGCCGGCATTGAAATCGCGGTGATCACTGGCCGCAGCTCGCAAATCGTCCAACAACGCATGACGGCATTAGGCGTTAAATACATCATCCAAGGCTGTGCAGATAAACACGCCGCGTACGTGCAGATCCGCCAGCAATTGGCTTTAGACGCCGAGCACTGCGCCTATATTGGCGACGACTTAGTGGATCTGCCGGTCATGCAGCAAGTTGGCTTGTCTGTTGCGGTGCAAGATGCACACCCCGCTTTATTGCCTCACGCACACTACCAAACTCAGATCCGTGGGGGGCATGGTGCGGTACGTGAGTTATGCGATCTCTTGCTGCAAGCACAAGGCACATTGATCGATGCCAAGGGAATGTCGGTATGAAACGTGAACTGCTCGCAGGGGGGGTGTTGTTAGCCATGGCCGGCGGATTATATTGGCACAATCTGTTAATGACGCCAGTATCGCCAACCATCGCCACTCAAGAGCCAGACTTTGTGGCTCGAGCCATGACAACCCGCGCCTATAATGAGCACGGGCGTTTAAACGCCGAGATCGCCGCCGATCGCATGTTGCACTATCAACCTCTGCAACTTACTGAATTTACTAAACCAGTTTATCTTGTTTATCCCGAAGGTACCGATACCACTTGGAAAGTGACCGCCAATTTCGGGGTGTTAGAGCAAAACCGCTATTTGCACCTGCGTGACCAAGTACAACTCGAAGCGCTGGAGCACAACGAACCCATTAACCGAATTCGTACACAAGCACTTAAGCTGGATCTCGAAACCATGATTGTCAGCACGGATGAGGCATTAGAAGCCCAAGGCCAAAATCTTTCGCTCACGGCTACCGGTTTGATTGCGGATTTAAAACTTAATCTTGTCTCACTGTTACATAAGGTTTCTGCCACCTATGACGTTCAGTAAATCCATCGCACTTTGCTGTGCGCTGTTGTTGGGTAGCACCGCTGCCGCCACCAGCAACGATTTCAGCCAGCCCTTAACCATTACTGCAGATCATTCTAATGGCGATCTGCAAACACGCACCCTCACTTACAGCAGTAATGTTGTGATCCGCCAAGGCTCACTGCAAATTAATGCCGATAAACTCGCCTTACAAGCGGGTGTAGAAGGCCAAAATCAACAAGTTTTTATTGCAACCGGCCGTCCTGCGACTTACCAACAAATGATGGATAATGGCTTATTGGCAGAAGCCAAAGCCAATGAGATCCGCTACCACATGGACAGCCGAGAGTTAGTGCTGAAAGGCAACGCCGAATTGAGCCAAGCGGGCAGTGTCGTCAAAGGCGATACCATTACCTACAATGCGGAAAAACAGCAACTCAATGCTAAAGGTAATGCAAATCAACAGATCACCACCATTTTCTTACCCAAAACCAACAACGAGCGCTAACCATGACTCCCGTGTTGCTGCAAGCTCAACAATTAGCCAAAAGTTACAATGGCCGCCAAGTCGTTAAAAATGTGGGGCTACAGGTAGAAACTGGCCAGATCGTCGGCCTGTTAGGCCCCAATGGGGCAGGCAAAACAACCACGTTTTATATGGTGGTTGGGTTAGTACAAAACGATCACGGCCAAATTCGTATTGGCGATGATGATATTACGCTCTTACCAATGCACAGCCGAGCGCGTAAAGGAATCGGTTATCTGCCGCAAGAGTCATCGATTTTTCGCAAATTAACGGTGCATGATAATTTGATGGCCGTTTTACAAATCCGCAAAGATCTTGATAAAAAACAGCGCCAAGAAAAACTCGAACAGTTACTCGAAGAGTTTAACATCACCCACATCCGAGACAGCTTAGGCATGGCTTTATCTGGCGGCGAGCGCCGCCGTGTTGAGATCGCCCGTGCTCTGGCAGCGGATCCAAAGTTTATTCTTCTAGATGAACCGTTTGCAGGCGTCGACCCCATCTCAGTGATCGACATCAAGAAGATCATTCAACATCTCAAGCAGCGTGGCCTTGGCGTATTGATCACAGACCATAATGTACGCGAAACTTTAGATGTATGTGAATACGCCTACATTGTTAGTCACGGGGAAGTTATTGCCCAAGGGAGCCCCGAACAAGTGCTCAACGACAGCTTGGTACGCTCTGTGTATCTTGGCGATCAATTCACCCTTTAACTCATCGTTAGCATAGGATTTTGCCCATAGATGAAAGCATCGCTACAGCTCAAATTTGGTCAACAACTGACCATGACACCACAATTGCAACAAGCCATTCGCTTGCTGCAATTGTCCACGCTTGAGTTGCAGCAAGAGATCCAAGAAGCCTTAGACGCCAATCCGCTGCTTGAACAAGGCGAAGACGAGCCAGATCAAGACAGCGACAATCACGACGACTACACTGAGATCTCCGCCAGCGCAACCGATCCCAGTGAGATGGAAACCAGCGACGCGTTAACGCAAACCGACATGAGCGATGAACTGCCACTCGACAGCAGTTGGGATGACACATTCAGTGCGGCGCCAGCAACACCGGCCGGCCCCATGCGTGACGACGACGACAGCGTTTACCAGGGTGAAACCAGCGATGATTTGCACAGCCATTTACTGTGGCAAATGCAGTTAACGCCCATGTCAGACAGCGATCGTGCCATTGCGGCCACCATTATTGATGGTATAGATGAACACGGTTACTTAACCGTAACGCCGGAAGAGATCCGCCAAGCCCAAGGCCGCGATGACGTAGAACTCGATGAAGTAGAAGCGGTACGTAAGCGAGTGCAACAGTTTGATCCGGTTGGCTGCGCTTGCATCGACTTAGCCGAATGCCTCAGCGTGCAATTGCAACAACTGCCACCAGAGACCCCACAACGCAGTAATGCATTACGTCTCCTACATGATCATTTAGAACTGTTGGCAACGCGCGATTTTCGCACCTTACTGAGACGAACCAAACTCAGCGAAGATGAGCTCAAAATAACAATGGATCTCATCCAATCGCTCAATCCTCGCCCAGGAAATCAGATCAGCACGGGGCCGAACGAATACATCATTCCAGACGTCTCTGTCAGTAAACGCCAAGGCCGCTGGGTGGTTGAACTCAACCCCAACGCCATGCCAAAGCTTCATATTAATCAGCAATACGCTGCCATGTGCCAAGGCGACAGAAACAGTCAAGACGCTCAATTTATTCGAGGCCACCTGCAAGAGGCAAAATGGTTTATCAAGAGCCTCGAAAGTCGCAACGAAACGCTCATGAAAGTCACCGACTGCATCGTTCAATACCAACAAGGCTTCTTTGAATACGGAGAAGAAGCCATGAAACCGATGATCTTAAACGACATCGCTGAAGCAGTAGAAATGCACGAGTCCACCATTTCGCGGGTTACAACCCAAAAATACCTTTACAGCCCACGCGGCATTTTTGAGTTAAAATATTTCTTCTCAAGCCACGTGAACACCGACAATGGCGGTGAAGCATCGTCGACCGCCATCCGTGCCCTCATTAAAAAATTAGTGGCCGCAGAGAATCCAAAAAAACCGTTAAGTGATAGTAAGATGGCGCAAATTCTCGCCGAACGAGGCATTCAGGTTGCACGACGCACCGTCGCCAAGTACCGTGAAGCCTTGACCATCCCACCCTCAAACCAGCGCAAGATGCTGTAACGCGCACCTATGGAGGTCAGCAATGCAGATAAATCTTTCCGGACACCACGTCGACATTACCGACTCATTACGGGCTTATGTAAACGATAAATTCGAGCGCCTTGAACGTCACTTCGACCACATAAACAATGTTTATGTCACCCTTGAAGTACAAAAACAGCACCAGATTGCCGAAGCCAAACTTAATATTAATGGTGGCGAACTTTACGCCACCTATGAACATGACAGCATGTATGCTGCCATCGATGGCCTTATCGACAAACTGGACCGCCAAGTCATCAAACATAAAGAGAAGATTTCCAGACACTAATGGAGATAATCGAACTTCTTGCTCCGGAAGCTACTGTATGTGTGGCACCGGAGCTTAGCAAAAAACGCGTTCTAGAACTGATCAGCTCCCTAGCCTCTGAACGCTGCCCTTCCCTCCCCAAACATGAGCTGTTTGAAAGTTTATTGGTGCGGGAAAAAGTCGGCAGCACCGGTATTGGCAAAGGCATCGCGCTCCCTCATGGCCGCTTAACCCGCATCACCCAACCGATAGCAGTACTCATTAAATGCGATTGCCCGATTGAGTTTGATGCGATTGACCAACAACCGGTGGATCTACTGTTTGCGTTGTTTGTACCAGAGGCAGATCACCAACAGTATTTGTCGGTTCTTGCGCAAGTAGCCAGCAAGCTCAGTCAAAAAGACATTTGCCGAGCGATGAGAAAAGCATCAGATAATCAACAACTTTATCAACTTGCCACCCAATGAAATTAGTGATTTTATCGGGCCGTTCAGGCGCAGGAAAATCGGTTGCCTTGCGCGTTTTAGAAGACCAAGGCTTCTACTGTGTCGATAATTTACCCATGCCCATGCTGCCTCAGCTGTTACAGAACGTCACCGGCCAGTATCTTCAAGTAGCCGTTAGTCTCGATATTCGCAACTTGCCAGAGCATGAGCTTAATTTAACGGCCTTACGCCAGCGTCTACCCGCTCAGATTGATGCGCAAATTTTCTTTTTAGATGCCACAGATGACGTGTTGATGCGGCGCTACAGCGAAACCCGTCGCCTACACCCACTGTCTCGTAACGGTCAACCGTTAGCCGACGCCATTGAGCAAGAACGCCAACGTCTGGCACCGCTGGCATTAGAGGCTGATCACCGTATTGTGACCGATCATATGTCGGTATACGATTTGGCAGATAACATTCGCAGCCGCTTGCTAGGGCAGCCTCAAGCGCGGCTAATGATGGTGTTTGAGTCTTTTGGCTTCAAGCATGGCATGCCAACGCAAGCCGACTATGTTTTTGATGTTCGCTTCTTGCCAAACCCACATTGGGAACCGGTTTTGCGTCAACACACAGGCCTAGAGCCCATCGTGATGGATTTTTTTGCCAAGCACGATACCGTCACACGCTTCATTGATGCCACGGAACAATTTCTTTTAAATTGGCTACCATTACTCGAACGCAATAATCGAGCTTACTTAACGATTGCCATTGGTTGTACTGGGGGAAAACATCGCAGTGTGTACATTGCTAACGAACTCAGCCAACGCTTTAGCCACTATCGTAAAGATGTGTCGTGTCGACATCGCGACATTCCTGTCCCCACGCCTTAACGCCAATGCCCTGTTTTAGCCGCGAAGTCGATGTCATCAACAAACAGGGGTTACATACTCGGGCGGCCACGCGACTGGCGCAATTGGCCACTCAATTTGATGCTGTGATCACCCTACAATTAGGCGAGCAAACCGCTCAAGCCGATAGCATCCTAGGCATGTTAATGCTGCAAGGCTGCCAAGGAAAAAGCATAACCATCTTAAGCCAAGGCAAAGACGCACAAGCCGCGCTCGAGGCCATCTGCCACCTATTTGCCAATCGCTTTGACGAGCAAGAGTAAAGCCCATGATCAAGCAAGGCAGCGATAGCGCTGCCTTGCTTACATAAACAGGGTAAGCCAACTACTTCTTTAAAAGATCATGCAGCTTCGCTTGCTCTTCGCTGCTCAGCTCAGGCAGCTGCTCGACTGCAGTACGTTGACGACGGATAAGCAAGCCACCAGCAGCAACCCCCAACAGTAAAAAGACCAACGGCCCGAGCCAAAGCACTACAGTACGACCATCAAACGCCGGTCGATAGCGAACAAAGTCACCATAGCGATCCGTAAAATACGTGACGATTTCTTGATTACTGCGACCTTCTTCAACCATTTGATACACCTGCAAACGCATGTCCATGGCAATTGGAGAATTGGAATCATGCAGATTCTGATTTTGGCATTGAGGGCACCGCAGCTCTGCCGCTAACCCTTGCGCGCGATCCCGCAATGCATCATTACTGAATTCAAACGTGTCAATGGGGGCGGCGATACTCACCATCGCACAGCAAGTCAGCCATAATACTCCCAAAATACGGATCATGATGAGGCTCCTTGATGGCTTGCTTCCAATCGGATCTGCTCAATTAATGGCATAAATTCCTGCTCCCAGACTTTAGGCTCTAGCACCCCTGCAAAACGTTTACGAACGATGCCATTATGATCCACTACAAACGTTTCTGGTGCACCATATACCCCCATATCAAACGCCAATGTACCTTGCTGATCAAAGACCGAAAAAGTGTAAGGATCGCCACTTTGTTGTAAGTATCGCAGTGCTAACTCCCGTTCATCACGATAATTAATGCCAAAAATGGGGATCTCACCAGCCGCGCTGAGCTTGTTTAAAAATGGGTGTTCGTATTTGCACGATGGGCACCACGTTGCCCAAACGTTAATCAGGTAAGGCTCGCCAGCAAAATCTTGCTGAGTGATCAGCCGCTGCTCATTCGCTAATTGCGGTAACTCAAATTCAGGCAACGGTTTACCCACTAGCACCGATTCCAGCGCCGATGGGTTCAAATACAGCCCTTTGAATAAGAAGATAGACAACGTCACAAAGATCAGCAGTGGCACAAATAACAATGCACGCTTCATGAGTATTGCCCTTCTGCTTTGGTGGCCACTGTAGCCAATTGCTGCACTCGACCACGGCTGCGCTTATCTGAAGCGGCAACAAAACCACCCAGCATCATAAAAATGGAACCAATCCACAGCCAGCGCACCATTGGCTTCACGTTTAAACGCACGGCATATTGGGTTTCATTTAATGGATCTCCCAAGGTAACGTACAGATCCCGTGTAAATCCCCAATCAATGCCGGCTTCGGTCATATCCATCGTGCGCACATTATATTGGCGTCGCTCGGGGTACAACGTAGTAACGAACTGTCCGGCTTTTTCTACTTGGATAACAGCTTGCTCGGCGGTGTAGTTTGGCCCTTGCACCATTTGCGTTCGTTCATAATGGAACTGATACCCCGCCAGCTCAGCCGATAGCCCCGGTCCCATACGAACCGACTGCTCCACCTCATAATTCGATACTACGGTGCCACCAATAATGGCCATTGCGATCCCACTGTGAGCAAGCTGCATCCCAACATAGCTGCGGGTTATCCGATGCCACGTCGTATGACCTTGCTCATTGCGCGTCATACGCCAGAGATCTTGCAGTAATGTCGCTAAAATCCAAGTCGCGGTGTAAACCCCACAAATAACCCAAGCATTCGTTTTACCCCCCAACCACCAAGGCACAATCAGGGCGACAGCGAAGGCAATAACCGCGGATGGCAAGAGCGCGGTTAACTCGCCTTGCTTAGACTTTTTCCAGCGGATGAAAGGGCCGATCCCCATAAATAAAAACATCAGTAAAACGATGGGGTTAAAAACCGTATTAAAGTAAGGCGCGCCAACTGAGATTTGACCTAAGCCTAATGCATCACCCAATAATGGGTATAAGGTACCCAACAGCACCGCACCAGTTGCGACAACCAGCAAGACATTGCAAAGCAGCAGCATGGTTTCTTTAGAGAGCAGTTCAAATCGTGCCGGCGATTTGAGTTCGGTGGCACGCAATGCAAACAGCGTCAGCGATCCCCCCACTGCAATGCCTAACAGCAAGAGAATGAATAAACCACGGGAAGGATCTGCCGCAAACGAGTGAACAGATGTCAGTACGCCAGAGCGCACTAAGAAGGTACCAAGTAAACTGAGGCTAAAGGTAAAGATGGCGAGTAATATCGTCCAGTTACGGAACGTACCCCGTTTTTCGGTTACCACTAATGAATGCAACAAGGCGGTACCAACCAACCACGGCATAAACGAGGCATTTTCCACCGGATCCCAGAACCACCAGCCGCCCCAGCCTAATTCATAGTACGCCCACCAAGAACCTAAAGAGATCCCCGCAGTTAAAAACGCCCATGCCGCCAAAGTCCAAGCTCGAGACCAACGAGCCCAAGCCGCATCCAAACGCCCCGACATTAACGCAGCCAAAGCAAAAGCAAAACTGACCGAAAAACCGACATACCCCAAATACAAAAGCGGTGGGTGAAAAATTAACCCCACATCTTGCAACATCGGGTTTAAATCGCGCCCTTCAGCTGGCGCAAACGGCAGCAAACGCTCAAACGGGCTAGAAGTAAACAAAGTAAATAAAGAAAAACCGAGGCAGATCATCCCCAATACTGCGAGCACACGGGCAACAAAGGCCGTTTCGATGCCACGACTAAAAAGCGCGACTGCCGCAGCCCATACGGTAATAGAGAAAACCCAAAAGAGCAGTGATCCCTCGTGCCCGCCCCAAATGGCTGCAATTTTAAAATAAATGGGCAATTGGCTATTGGAATGGGAGGCCACATAAGCCACTGAAAAATCATCAACAGCAAACGCATAGCCTAAGCACACAACGGATAATGCCATAAAGCCGAACATGCCATAAGTAAGTGGCCGAGCAAAACTCACTAGGTAAGCGTCTTTGCGAGCAACGCCAATCAATGGCACAACGGAAACCAACAGCGCAAAGGCCAAGCCTAAAATGAGCGCATAATGTCCAAGTTCGGGGATCATTCATTTACCTCGAGAAAAAACAGATGTCACGCCCCCCATTGCTCAAATGAGCCCGGTGCGAGAGTGACGGCATTTTAGGCACGATTCGCCAGCATGTCTGCTCGCTATCCTACTTTTGTGTGCTTCTTTCACAATAGCAAGCAGTGGCTAACCTCACAAAAAACACGTTTTAAATCCTACCTGCGTTAAAAACGCATCGTTTAACAACATTAAGGGAACCAAACGACCCACCTCTAGAATGGCTATCGCTGCTGTTTATGCCCATAAGTTACCGTATAATCGAATCAATCCGATCTTTGACCTAGATAGGTTGCCAATGGTGCACAACTTCTCTCATGTCACCAAACGCACCTCAAAATGAGACCGTCATGACCCATTTCTGGATCGCTCTTATTACCCTAACATTACTGGCACTTAGTTTAATTTGGCTGCCTTACTTACGCCGAAAACAACAGCGCACTACTGATGCCGAAATCCGCAAACAAACCAATCTCAGCCTGTATCATGAACGACAGCAAGAGTTGGTTAACGACTGTACAGATGGCCGGATCAGCGATCAAGAACGGCAAATATTAGAGCAAGAATTACAGCGTATGCTGCTACAGAACGTAGAAAAACAGGATGAGCAATTAGCCCACGCCAACACCAGTGCCCGCTGGCCTTTACTCATGAGTGCCGTATTAGTACTTACCAGCAGCTACATCTATTACGATTTAGGCCGTGCCAATGATTGGCAATTAGCGGCACAAACCCAAAATACCGCCGAGCATTCTGCTCAAACTGTCCAACAAATGCGAGCTATGCGCATTGAACAAATGGAACAAGCGCTTGCCAACAACCCTAATAATAGCCAAGGCTGGTTTGATCTAGGGCACGCTTACATGGATGCCAACTTGTTCGCTCAATCCGTTGCGGCCTTTGATAGCGCCATGGCTTTAGTGGGTGAACACGCCGATCTGTTAGGCCCTAAAGCAACCGCCCTCTACTATCAAGCAAACCAAACCATGACACCGGCAGTCCAAGCCTTAATCCAACAAGCATTAGCCGATGACGAACAAGACCCCTCAACCCGCTTATTGCTGGGCATGGATGCGTTTTTTAACGCCAATTATGAAGAAGCGATTAGGCATTGGGAAATCATCCTAACCAGCCCCCACAGCCCTGGAAATAATGAAGGGGTTCGCAGCGCTATTGCCCAAGCAAAAATGTTCTTGGCTAATGAAGAGAATACCGTTGAGGCCGATCCCAGCCAAGGAGTAACCGTAACGGTTGACCTGAGCTTAGAAATGAAAGCTTATGCTAAGCCAAATGACATGATCTACCTGATTGCGCGCCCCTTAGCGGAAGGCAATCCAACTCCGGTTGCACTCGCACAAATTAAGGTCTCAGAGTTACCCACCACACTGCTGTTGGATGACAGCTTTGCCATGAGCAACGACGCGCTGATCAGTGCGACGGAATATGTCGAACTGATGGCAGCCATTAACGTGAACAATAGCCCAGAGCCGTCACCAGGTGATCTTTTTGGTGAACTCAATTATGTCGCGCTCGGCAGCAAAGTAACGCTTATCATCAACACCCGCATCCCATAACGGCTTTTGTGCCATCTCTGCCCTTGGTGGCGTTGCCAGTACTGCAGCAACGGCCACCAAGAGCTAACAGATCTATTTCCTAAAAAAATAACAGCTGTGAGTTAAACCCGCTTTTACGAGCGCTCTCATCGCCCTATCACCACGCTGTGATACTATCAAGTCATCAAATCGTCATTTATTCGCTCAGGAGAATGCGTGTCAGCATCAACCCCTATCCCCTTATTGCAGGCGCACCAATTAACCTGCATTCGCGAAGAGCGGATCTTATTTGACGCTTTGGATTTTGCGGTGTACCCCGGCGACATTCTCCAAATTGAAGGACCTAATGGCGCAGGAAAAACCAGCTTATTGCGGATCCTAGCTGGTTTATCTCGCCCCTATTATGGCGAGGTGCATATGGGACAATGCCCCATTTTTCAATGTCGAGATGAATTCCACAGCAACCTCATCTACTTAGGTCATTTAGCAGGCGTTAAAAACGAACTCACCGCCGCAGAAAACTTGAATTTTAACTTGCGTATGAATGGCTACACCGACATCAATTGCAGTGAACCATTAACTCAAGTAGACCTGGCAGGCTTTGAAGAACACCCAGCAGGGCACCTGTCTGCTGGCCAGCATCGTCGAATTGCTTTGGCACGACTTTGGCATAGTAAAGCCAAGATTTGGATTCTTGATGAACCCTTAACAGCGATAGATAAACGCGGCATTGCCAAGCTAGAGCAACTTTTTTTGCAGCATGTTGAGCAAGGCGGCTGCATTATTTTAACGACCCACCAAGATCTGCCAACGCTCAGTGCAGAACGGATTAAAACCTTACGCCTCGGCAATGTCTGGCCTCAGGAAGCCTAAAATCATGCGTCAGATCCTATATCGGCAAGCCTTTATCGGCGTTTTAGTTCGCGATCTTCAAATCGCTTTTCGTCATCGCAGCGATGTTTTTAATCCATTACTGTTTTTCATTATGGTGGTGTCACTATTTCCGCTGGGGATTGGCCCAGAGCCAAATACATTAGCCACCATTGCACCGGGCATCATTTGGGTCGCCGCTTTACTGTCGGCAATGCTGTCATTAGAACGGTTATTTAAAGGCGATTACGCGGATGGCTCCTTAGAGCAAATGATGCTGAGTCCACAACCTTTATCACTGATGGTTTTAGCAAAAGTAACCGCTCACTGGCTCGTAACCGGCGTACCACTGATTATCATTGCGCCTTTACTTGGCCTATTAATGCACTTAGAAACCCAAGCCTATGGCGCACTGGTGGCCACCTTGGCGCTCGGTACTCCGATTTTATCGCTTTTAGGAGGGATAGGGGTGGCATTAACCGTAGGGCTTCCCAAAGGTGGGGTTTTACTCACTTTATTAATTTTACCACTTTATATACCGGTCTTAATTTTTGCCACTAGCGCCATTGATGCCGCATCAATGGCATTGCCGTATTCCGGCCATTTGGCTATTTTGGCTGCCTTATTGGTGGCTTCTTTAATGCTAGCCCCAGCGGCGATTAGCGCATCTCTTAGAGTGAGTACAAACTAACATGTGGAAATGGCTACATCCCTACGCAGATCCTGAGCGTGCTTATCAATTGGCCGGCAAACTCTTGCCTTGGCTTACCACAATCACAGTATTGCTGATTGCAACTGGCACCATTTGGGGGCTTGGCTTTGCGCCCGTTGATTACCAACAAGGAGATTCTTACCGGATCATCTTTGTTCATGTACCTGCCGCATCCATGTCTCTAAGCGCTTACATGGCAATGGCGAGCATGGCGTTTATTGGGCTAGTTTGGCAAATAAAATTAGCCGACATAGCCGCTGCAGCCATTGCCCCTGTTGGCGCCGTTCTTACTTTTATTGCCTTGGTCACTGGCGCTTCGTGGGGCAAGCCCATGTGGGGCACTTGGTGGGTCTGGGACGCCCGATTAACATCAGAATTGGTCTTACTCTTTCTCTATCTTGGCGTTATTGCACTGTACGCATCCTTTGAAGATAAAGTAATGGCAGCCAAAGCTGCGGGCATTTTGGCCATTGTGGGGGTTGTGAATCTACCTATCATCAAATATTCAGTAGAATGGTGGAATACCCTGCATCAACCCAATGCCATTACCGTTGGCAAGAGCAACAACATGCCACCAGAAATGCTCATCCCCTTACTGTGCAATATTTTTGGTTTTGCCTTTTTAATCGTCACACTCAGTACCCTGCGTTTTCGCGCTGAAATTTTAGCACGAAATAGCATGCGACCTTGGGTTAACACCTTGGTAAGCAAGGAGATCCACTAATGCAACTAAGCTTTCAATTTGAATCACTGAGCGCTTTCTTACACATGGGCGGCTATGCCCAATATGTTTGGCTTTCATACGGCATTACTGTGGTAAGCCTTGGTGGACTCATTATTTCCTCAATGCGTCAACGCAAACGCATCCTTAAAAATATTGCCCTTAAACTCGAGCGTGATGCACGATTACAGCAACATCGGAGTCAAAATCAATGAATCTACGCCGTAAAAAACGTTTATTGTTTGTTACTGCCTTAGTGATTGGCGTGGGAGCCATCAGTGCCTTACTGCTCTATGCCCTCAACTCTAACTTAGACTTATTTTATACCCCATCAGAAGTCATTGATGGCCGAAAAGACAGCGGTATTAAGCCTGAAGTTGGGCAACGCATTCGGGTTGGTGGCATGGTCGTCAACGGCTCTGTTGAACGAGATCAAGACAGCTTGAAAATTGCTTTCCAAGTGGCTGACACCGGCCCTGCCATCACGGTTCTCTATGATGGTATGCTGCCAGATCTCTTCCGTGAAGGGCAAGGCATTGTAGCTCAAGGCATTTTACGGGATGGTTATGTTCTCGAGGCCAGTGAAGTACTGGCTAAGCATGACGAGAATTACATGTCTCCTGAGGTCGCAGCCGCAATGGGCGAAAACCATCAAATGATGCAATATACCGAGCAGCAAAAAAGCGGCAGTGCTTATTAAGCGTGATATTCTTCACCATGATTTACGGCCACAATCCTAGATTGTGGCCGTTTTTTATTATCCAGGCCCAAACCAATCGTGCTGTTTTCAAGCTGGTTTGCTTTCAAAAATCACTGCTAATCGTCGCTGGTAAATTGGCTACCTTGGTCTGAATGGACCAACACCTTATTGGTTGGCTGCACCCATCGCTAAATCGGCGGTCATTCGTGATTTCATTGATCAGCCGATAATGGGGCGTGAAAATAGGTCGAGAATCACGGCCATATAAAACCAACCTCCCTGAGTCCGAATCTAGGTGATATCCGTTACTCACACTTGATTCGACGCCGATACATTAAATTGACGCTCAAGCGTGTTTAGCGCTACAACCAGTACAATATCGCCATAAGGGCCTTTGCGCTTCTGGTAACCGGTTTGCGAACGGAGTCCTTCAGTATGCATCCTGTCACCACCAATGCAAAACTGATCCATAAACACCAATTGAAAAGTGATCCACTTGGTTGTTATCTGTGCTTTTCGGCACAGGTGAAGTTCTATGTTAACCAAGGAGACTTTTGTGGATAT
>JAWXTX010000024.1:0-30641 GCA_044433165.1 Ferrimonas sp.
TGGGTAACCAGCTGACAGGGTTGAACTGGGGTAATGCCAGTTTAGTGCAGTGGCAAGACGGCAGCGGTGCTTTTTTACAAGGCACCTTGGTGACACCGGCCGCTTGGGATGGGGCAACACGTTTACCAACGGTTGTAGTGCTGGCTGATAATGGCAGTGAACGGGTACATCAGTTTCCTTCGATGACGCTGTCAGAGCCGCTTAATCTGGCTTGGTATGCCAGTGAGGGTTACGCCATCTTGATGCCAGATATTCGTTATCAAGTGGGGCAACCGAGCAAAGCCACTCATCAATCGTTGATGCCGGCCATTGAGCGTTTGGTGCAACTTGGCGTGACCGATCCTCAAAAAATCGGGCTTTATGGTCATGGTTGGGGAGGGTATCAAGGAGTACAACTGGCAACCTTAACCGATGCGTTTGCTGCAGTAGTTGCGGGTGCACCAACCGCAAACTTAACCTCGGCTTACGCCAGTGTTCAGCTACGAGAGGGCGTTGGTCGGCAGTATCAATATGAACAAGGGGCAGGGCGTATGAGCCGCAGTCTTTATGATGCGCCAGAACGTTATATTGAAAACAGCCCTGTCTTTCAGGCGAAAAAAATTAATACGCCGTTGTTATTGATGACTGGTGATCAAGATGAAGTGGTGCCATGGCAACAAGGTATAGAGCTGTATTTAGCCATGCGTCGCTTGGCCAAACCTATCGTGATGCTGCAATACGAAGCTGAAGGGCACCAGTTAGCCCATTACCCGAATAAAGTGGATTATGCCTTGCGCAGTAAGGCCTTTTTAGATTTCACCTTAAAAGGCAAGAATGCCCCTAATTGGTGGTTGAATGGGCGAGCGTGGAGTACAGCCGATCCATTAGAGTTAGACTGATAATCCAGTATCCCGTGGCTTTATGTGAGTCACGCCACTAAGCTCATAAAAAACGCCCAAGTATGCCTTGGGCGTTTTTTATGGAAGAGAGGAAGTTACAAACGGCTGATTTCAAACTTGTGGGTGGCATGGTGCCCCCAAGTCACTAACTGATTGTTTTTAAATAGTAATGGTGTGGTTTCATCTAAGGTGGTTAGGCCATCATTATGGCGGTAATGGGTGCGATAATGGAGCAACAACCACTGATGGCCATCGAGATCTTGGTAGGCTTGAGTAAAGTTTGCGCTACCAAGCCTATCTAACACATCAAAACTGCTGACGCCCGGTTGCAGTTGCGCGATAACCGTGCTGTTGCGTTGTTCAATTGCCTCCCAACTTAAGTTTGGAAGCGGTTGTTTTTTTTGCCAAATGTGGTGTGCCACATTCACCATCACGAGCCCAGTGCAAGCCACCGCAACTAACTGTAAAAAATCCATTAATGTTAGTTTCTTCATCCCGTTCCCTTCCTTGGAGCGTATTCGCCACTTTTATCACGCTTAGAACATAATCATTTTTTGTTTTATTTTCCAATAAAGCACCACATTCAAATGAGATTCATAGGCTCGTTATATTGTTTACTTGGTTATCACGTTATTGTTTTGATGCAGCGTTTTTTTGTTAACTGGCTCGCGGTTGAAATACGTCAGATGTGTCACATTGGCAACGGTTAGCATGATTGACGTTGTGGTTAACCGCTTATGCAAATGTCAATTGTTGGGTGAAAGTCATCGTCGTAATAGTAAAATTGTGGTGTTTATGAGTCAGCTTCAAATATTAGTTAAATCAATAAGCCAAGGAAATTTGGTTAAGCAAATTGTTGTGGGATTGGTGGCGGGTATTGCGCTTGCGATGTTTGCGCCAGAATGGGCTAAATCTGTCGGCTTGCTGGGCGATCTGTTCGTTTCTGCCTTAAAGGCCGTTGCGCCTATTTTGGTGTTTTTATTAGTGGCGGCGTCCATTGCTAATAAAGATCCAAATCAAACAACAAACATGAAACCGATTATTGGCTTATATCTTTTTGGCACTTTAGCCGCTGCGAGCACTGCAGTTGCATTGAGCTTTTTATTTCCAACCCAGCTGGTTTTGGTTGGAGATGCGGCTGTCGCGTCTGCCCCAGAGGGGATCGCTGAAATTTTGAAAGTACTGCTTTTTAAAGTAGTGGATAACCCGATTAATGCACTGGTTAATGGCAACTTTATTGGTATTTTGGCGTGGGGTTTGGCATTGGGCTTTGCGTTGCACCGTGCCAACTCAGCAACGAAGCAGGTTGTGGCCGATATCTCAGAAGGGATCACTGTGATTGTACGCGTGGTGATCCGGTTTGCGCCGTTGGGGATCTTTGGGCTAGTGGCAAGCACCATTGCGACCACCGGTTTTGCAGCGCTGTGGGGTTATGGCCATTTGTTGGCGGTGTTGCTGGGCGCAATGGCGTTGATCGCACTGGTTGTGAATCCACTGCTGGTCTTTTTCTTAACGCGCAGCAATCCATATCCGTTGGTTTTCCAATGCTTAAAAGAGAGTGGCGTTACGGCCTTCTTTACTCGCTCCTCTGCTGCGAACGTGCCGGTAAATATGGCCTTATGTAAAAAATTAGGTTTGCATGAAGATACCTATTCGGTTTCGATTCCGCTTGGGGCAACCATTAATATGGCCGGAGCGGCGATTACCATTACTGTGCTGACCTTGGCGGCGGTTCACACTCAAGGGTTGGTGGTCGATTTACCTACCGCTATTTTATTAAGTGTGGTTGCCTCGATTTCTGCTTGTGGTGCCTCTGGTGTGGCTGGCGGTTCTTTGCTGCTGATCCCACTTGCGTGCTCACTTTTTGGGATCAGCAACGATATCGCAATGCAAGTTGTGGCGATCGGCTTTATTATCGGTGTCGTGCAGGATTCAGCTGAAACTGCGCTGAATAGCTCGACGGATGTATTATTTACTGCAGCAGCCGATAAAGCGGCGTTAGTGCGTAGCAATGCACAATAACCCGCTTATCTAATAGCATAAAAAACCGAGCTCTGAGAGGCTCGGTTTTTTTATGCTTGTTGCGAGAGATAAACGTTACGGGATCTCGAAGCTGTAATAGATATCGAAAGAACGATTATTCGAATCTTCGCTGACGGCACTGAGGCTTTCGAGCCAGAGGCGTTTTAATAAATAGTAACGAACGGTTAATTGGCTCAGCCCTTCACCAAAGACTTCCATCCCATATTTAATGTAGAGGCGATCCCCAATATAGGTGCTTACCGTCAGTTGGGTATCATCACCACTGCCTTCTGCGTCTAGTTTTAAGTCTCGCAGCCCCAGTTGGTCGCCAACGGCGGTAATTACGCCCCCGGTGCTACCCACTCCTAAGCTTAATGCGGCCGATGCCCACATGGCGCTGTTGCCATCAGAATTTAAGCCTTGGCCACGCACCAGATACGACAGGATCTCTTGTTGCTCCATGCCTTCATCGGCAAACAGTTGCATTTGTGGGGCGCTGCTCAAGCCAGTAACACGTACCCCAACGGTCAGATCTTCACTGGTAATTTCGCGGATGGCTTCCACATCTAACGTTGGGTTACCTGCCGGGCCATTGAAAGAGGCTTGCCCGCGGCTGATGGCCAGTCGTTGCCCAAACACTTCAAAGAACGCATCATGTAACCCTACAGAGCCGAACAGTTGCAGTGGTCGGCCAGGATGTTGTTGCACTGAGAGATCGCCCCCCACTAATCCGCTTAATCCAAAAGCTTGTACTGCCACCGTAGGCGCAACATTCACATTGAGATCTAAGTGGGTTTTTTGGTTTGGTGCCCGTTCCTGTTCGGGAATGTCGACAAACACCACGTCGTCGCTTACCTGTACGGCCCCTTGCGGTAGATCCGCTACAACGATGGCACCCTCTTCCACATGAATGTTGCCGGTTAGGTTGAGTAGTTCAGGCGTCCAACTTAAGTTTAAATCTGTCGAGGCTTGCAGTGTCACCATGGGTGGGTAAAGTAATTGTAACTCTTTACCACGGATCTGGGCTTTTGCACTGAGGCCGTCTTGCCATAAAAATTGGCCATCGATCTGCGTTGCGCCGTCACCGATGAGGCTGTTGCCGCGAAACTGCGCTTGTGTACCAACAAAGTCCATGACCAGTGTTAAGTCATCGACTAGGGTCGGAGAGACTAAGGTAAGCAGGCGCCCTTCGCTGAGGGTGACGTGCCCGTTGAGCAAAGGTTGCTGTACTGTGCCGCTTATTTGTAAGTCACTGTCGAGCTGTATTTGGCCTTCAGCCAATGCGGGGATCCACGCCAAAATGGCTTCTAAATTCAGCTCATGGGCGCCGAGTTTACCACTTAGTGGGTAAGGTGCTTGGCGACCTACGGCGAGAGACAGATCCAAATATTGGCCGGGCCGTAATTGGAATTGGTTATGAAGCAATACTTGCTGATCGTCCAATTGAACACGGGCTTGAACACTTTCCCAGTTGATGGTGCTGGGTTCTAAGCCAAAGTTATGGTGCAAGGTAATGTTGCCATTGTTGTCTTGTAGTTGCAGTTCGACGTTGGGTCCTTGTGTCGGGCTCCAATTTGCGGCTATACGTCCACGAAGATGGCTATCAATGGCTAACCGTTCAGGGAGCACCGGTGCCAGTAATTGACCCACGTTAATGGCTAATTGCCAAGCAACATCGCCTTGACGGCCGACAGTTGCGGGCTGTTCAGAACAGATCTCACCGCCGTGCAATAACCAACAATGGGGTGTAATAATGGCACGTTCACGCTGCAGATCAACGTTGATGTTGGTCGCTTCTTGTAATTCAACAAATGACGTTAAGTGATGCCATTTCAATTGATTCAATTGCCCCTGCCAACGCGCTTGTTGCGCTTGGTAACGGCCACGCAGATCCAGCGCTAAATTTTGCGCCCCAGTGAGCGCCAGTTGCCAATGTTGATCGGTTAAGTCCCCACTGAGCTCAGTGGTTAATTTGCCAATGTCCATCTCTGCGGTGCTGAGTTTTGAAGCCACAGATAAATGCATCTTGTGGTTTTGCTCGGGCTGATATTGCAAGTTGATGGCGGTATGTTCCGCCACAACTGTATCGATCCCCGCTTCATGTAGCCCCATGCGTCGGCTGTTTAATGAGGCAGTTACCTGTGGGTTAGTCGCAGGGCCCGTAACGCTTAATTGCCCATTAATGCGCCCACGTACCGAAGGATCAAAGCGGTGTAGATCCAGATTTTGTAATTGCCCCTCAAGCTGCCAGCGCTTTTTGTTCAAGCCCCCATTTAGAGTAAGCGAAGCGCCATTAAATTCAGCACGAAGGTGGTTGGCTTGCCCTTGATAGAGGTGATCTAAGGCGAGCTGTCCTTGCAAAGCCAGTGGATACGCTTGCCATTGCCCTGTTAAATCGGCTTGGGTCAGTTCAATTTGCCAGTCGTCTACACTGCGTAATTGTCCTTTCGTTGCCAAAGAACCCGCCAAGGTTAAGGCCATGTCTGGCAAAATGGGGCTTAGATCCAACTGGGGGACATCAAGGTTTACCTGCCAGGCTACGCCATCGGTGAGATCCACCTGGCCGGCCAGTGCCAATGTGCCTAAACCGCCATCCAGTTGTAACTTGTCTAATGCTATGTGGCCAAGTTTTTGGCTGGCTTTAAGGGTGAGTTGGCTTTGGGGCAAGCCCTCTACTAAAACTCGCAGCTTACCGTCAAGCCGTTGCTGCGCCAAGTCCCCCGAGCTTTCTAATCGCAATTGCCGTGCTTGATATTCTGGGGTGCCGACGAGTGGCCAATGCAGTTGTGCCGCTTGCAATTCAATATGGTAAGGCAAGGTGGGTTGCTGCAGATCAACACGGGCATTCAAAGAGGCTTGTAACGAGCCATCAAGAGTAACATCTAAGGCCGGATGACCAAGGCTTTGGCTGATCGCTATTTGATAGTGACTGCCATCCAAGTCGGCCAATTCCCATGCTGATGGAAGCGCACCAATGTGGCCTTGTAAGGTGCCATGCCAAGGGTAATCACCAACCAATGAAAGGGTGAGATCGCCGCCTAATGTCAACCATGGGTGATCCAGTTCCAAAGTGGCGAGCTTTAGATGCTGTTCAACCCATTCACCGGCAACTATTAAGCGCGTAAGGCTATGTTGTTGTCCATTAATATCTAATTGCACATCTGCGATTTCAAAGCGCTCAATAATCACCTCAAGTGGTAACGCCAAATGGGGTAATTGCGCTAAAGGTGCTTCGGCTAAGCGGCCTAGGAGTAGTAGATTTTCCTGTTCTGCAAGCGGGGTCTCTGCCGCCTCTGCGGTTGCTGGTGCCGCGGTGCCCTCTGTTTGCAATTCGGGGGCGGTACTGGCGGCATCCTCTTCCTCTGTGAACGTGGCTTGGTATACCAAGCCGCGCACTAAAGTGTCGCCTAACACTAACCGTTCGCTGTCTAACGTCAGCTCGGTGTGTAGATGTTCCAGTTGAATGTGCTGTTCGCCAATTTGAACATCCAATTGTTTGATGTAGCTGTGCCCGAGCGCAATGCGGATAGGCAGCTGGAAAGTAAATGGTTCATCATTGCTCGGCGCAGGCTCATTGCTGGCTTCGGGTTCCGGCAAACGCACCTGTATTTGTTCTACGCGAATATGCTCAATGCACAGCTGATGTTGCCATAAGCAGCGAGGTCGCCACTGAAATTGCAGTTGCTCTAAGCTGATGTGGCTCTCGGGCGCCAGTTGAATGTCGGCTTTGCTCAATTCAATGCCACGGTTGAACTGGCCCGATTGATATTCCAGCGTGAGCATGGGCAGTTTGTTTAACCCATCAATGAACCAGCGTGTGCCAACCGGTGTGCCAATAATGAAAGCGATGGCAATTAAAGCCAATAAGCACAAGCTCACCAGCGCTAATAGGAGATTACGGATCATAATTCAGCCCCAATGGTGATGTGCAGTTTAATGGGCGTGTTGGTTTCACTGATGGCGGCGGCGATATCAAAGCGCACTGGGCCAATGGGTGAGATCCAATGTATGCCGGTACCAACAGATTGTGCCCACTCCAGTGCGCCATCCCCTTTTTTGAAGGTATCAAAGGCATCGCCAATGTCGGTAAACAGGGCAACGCGCCAACTTCTGGGAACAAAATAATATTGGTACTCCAAACTTGCCGCGATCATGTAACGACCACCGACAATTTGAGTGATGCCATTTTCAGTACTGGTTGGGGCCAAACTTTGGTAATCAAAACCACGTACGGTTTGATCGCCCCCAGCAAAAAAGCGCAATGAGGGAGCTAAACGCGAAACTTCATCATCGGCAATAATGTTGGCACCAACGTCGAGACGTGACACCAAACGATGTCGTTGAATTGGGGTTTCAACCCAGCGAAAGGAACCACGGAAACGGGTGGTGTTTTCGGATTTTCCATTGACACCGGTGCCATATTCAAAGTTGTAATATTGGCGAAAACCGGTGTGGGGATCGAGTGATGGCCCTTTGCGTTCTGTTTTGCCAAAACTGATGCCTGGGATCAGGTAATCGGCGTGTTCCTCATTGCCCACTTCCGTCCATGACTCATTGAGATAACGCACGTAATAACGACGGGTCCAGCTGTTATCAATAATGGTTTGGCGACCGATAGTGATTTGCTGCAAGGTGCTTTCGAGTGCGCCAAAGGTGTCTTTGCCTAGGCTGCCTTCCAATTGCAATTGATCCGCCAGTGGATCGCCCAGAGGAATAAAATAACTGGTTGCTAATTCGGGGTTGAGTTGTGATAGCTCTAACCGAGTTTCTTGGCTGTGTCCCCAGCGGTTAATTTGAGGCGTGCGCCAAGTAAAAGAAAGCCGTTCTTCGGTATCGGTTGACCAGCCAGCGCCCACGCTGAATGAGTGTTTGGGAGCAGGGATCAACTCCACTTTCATCGGCACTTGGCCGTATTCACTGTCCTGCGGTTGAGGCAGCACTTTGACTTCTGAAAAATAGCCGGTGCTTTGCAGTGACGTATTAAATTCACTGACTTTGCTGCTGTCGTAGGGCTCATTTACGTAAAACGGCACCATGGATTGCAATAATCGAGGTTCCAATGTGCTGCCGCTGAAGGTTACTTCTCCAAAACTAAAGCGCTCTTTACTGTCGTAACTTAACAGCAATTGCGCTTGATGTTCTCGGCGGTCAACCTGTAATCGGTGGCGTGTGAGCTCTCCGTCAAAATAGCCGCGGGTAACCCCTAAGTTGGTGAGGCCACTTTTGAGATCTTCATATTTGCCTTGGTCAACCACATCGCCCACTTGGATACCACTGTCTCGGATCAGGCGAGTAAAAGCCCGATCTTCTGAGGCGGCGCCATCCAATTGCACGCTCACTTCACTGTAACGTACTGGGGTGCCAGCGGTAATGTTGAGTGTTAATTGCCACGGTGTGCGGTCGTTATCAAGATGGGGTTCGATTTTGCCATCAAAATAGCCAAGGGCTTGCATGGCCGCTTGCACTTTATCGTTCATGGAAAACAAAAAAGCGGCGCGTTCGGCAACGGTTCTGGGCTGCTGTTGAAGATAGGCTTCAATATTGTTTTTTAATGCACCAGATACGCCAACAACCTGAACTTCCAATAAAGGTTGGCCAGAGTTTGATTGCGCATTACGTGGCTCTGAGGTGGATTCGGCATGAGCGAATGGCACCATCATCGGCACCGCAATCATGCCAAATAAAAAAAACTGACGAAATAAAGGTAGGCGCTGAAACACCGGCCACTCCAAGCATGGGGATCCAAAACCAATCAATTAAGGTTGGATTTAACTAAATTTAACAACTTGACTGCACCAAGTTGGTTTTACTGCCATCTTTTAACAACAAGTTAGCTGGAACAGCTACATGGCGATTTAAATTAGGTGACAAATGGAATCTTTAAAGGTTCGGGATTATATGGCAAAAAAACCGCTGGTGCTCAGTTCTTCTCTATTTTTAGAGCAGGCGGTAGCACAATTATTTTCTGCTCAAATGGTGGGTGCTCCGGTAGTTGGCGATAACCATCAATTAGTGGGCTTTGTTTCAGAGCAAGACCTGCTCGCAAGTATGTTGAAAAACGCTTACCACTGCGATGGCCATACGCAAGTGGCAGACGTAATGCGCACCGAGGTGATAAGCGTAACACCCGATACCTCCGTTATTGCATTGGCCGAACAGATGCTCACGCATCAACCGAAAATTTATCCGGTCGTGGTGGCGGAACAGGTGGTGGGGGTTATCCATCGGCGCGATGTGTTGCAGGCATTAATGCGTCATTTGCGTCATTGCCAATAAGATCTTCGGTATGGTGGCGCCTTGGTGGCGAAAATCCGTAATTTGAGTGGTTCTCTTGGTAATCGCCGCAGCGTTTTTTGGGTAATACGGGCATAATACCGCCATCAAATTATGACGGAAGCCCACTGATGAAACAGCAAATTTGGCAAAAGCTGCGCAATGATGCCACCGCTATTACGCAACATGAACCGTTGTTAACCAGCTATGTGCATACCTGCATTTTGAGTCATAAATCTTTAGGGGGCGCTTTGAGCTTTATCTTGGCGAATAAAATCGCCGATGAAGTGATGTCTGCTGCGGTGGTGCGCGAACTGTTGCAAGAGGCATATCGAGATGAGCCAGAGATGATTGATCGAGCCGCCTACGATATCGATGCGGTGTTTAAGCGCGATCCCGCCATTAAGCAGCATCTAACCATCTTATTGTACTTAAAAGGCTTTCAAGCTTTGCAAGTGCATCGGTTAGCGCACTATTTATGGCGTCATGACCGCATGGCGTTAGCCCTTTTGTTGCAAAGCCGAAATTCCGAAGTATTTGGTGTGGATATCCATCCAGCGGCGCAAATTGGTAAGGGCGTCATGTTGGATCACGCCACCGGCATTGTGGTTGGTGAAACGGCTGTGATTGAAGATAACGTGTCTATTTTGCAATCAGTAACACTGGGCGGTACGGGCAATGAAACGGGGGATCGCCACCCTAAAATTCGCTCTGGCGTTATGATTGGCGCTGGCGCTAAGGTGCTGGGAAACATTGAAGTGGGTGAGGGGGCTCGTATTGGCGCTAACTCGGTCGTGCTGAATCCGGTGGCGGCTCATGCCACCGTGGTGGGGATCCCTGCGCGCTCTGTGGGCCGTCCCAGTTGTCATTCGCCGTGTGACACCATGGATCAAAATTTTTTAAAAGACGGCATTTGAGTACGTCGGTTGATGGGGTGTTAAGACAGATAACGCGGCTTAATGCCGCGTTATGTTTATGTCGCTAATTTAGCGCAATCTGCGTGGGTTAAAAGTTGGCGTAACTGATGCCAAGGTAAAGCTCGCGTCCAGCCCCATAGTAACCTCGGTTATTAATGGCTTCTTTATCTAATAGATTTTTGCCAGCCACGCGCAGTTGCCAGCCAGATTGGAAATGATAACCCCAAGATAGGCCCAATAAGCCATAAGCGTCATTGGTTGTGGTGGTACCTCGGTAATGGTAACTCAGCCCTAAATCGGCTTGCGACCAAGCATAAACCAGTTGGCCATTGGCGGTGTGATAGCTGCGATTCATTAAGCGAGTATCTTGGTCATCTTTGGCATCTAAATAACTGTAATTTAATTGTGTTTGCCAACCTTGATGCTGCCATGAGAAGGCGCTTTCAATGCCTTTTAAGGTGGCTTGGGCAACATTAAAGGGACGCCAGCTGCCGTCGTTACTCTCCGGATCCGGCGCCCATTGAATTAAATCAGTCACTTCGGTTTGATAACCACGGAGCCGCATCTGCCAATGGGGCTGTTGCAGGTGGCCGCTGATCTCGGTGGTTTTCGACGTCTCAGAGCGCAGATCTGGATTACCACTATCGGGCCAGTAAAGATCATTAAAGGTGGGTACTTTAAAAGCCGTACCATGGCTGACACTCAGTTGTAATGCTGCCAGTGTGTAGCCTAGCCCTAAGTGATAGGTGGTTTCGTTATCGACGCCGCGCACTTGATCATGCCGCACCGACGCTTCCGTTTGCCATTGTTGCCATTGCCAATGGCTGGTTAGAAAGCCGCCAACTAAGGTGCGTTGGTCAAGACGGTAATCATTGCCCGAAACGTGTTCTTGGCTCCAATCCAGCCCACCGCCGAGATACCCTTGGGTGAGTTCAAGCTGGCTTAAGGCACTGGCTTGGTTGCGGGTAGTGGTATACCGGCTAGTGCGTTGTCGGTTTAAAAAGTTGGTGGCTTGCTCTTGCATCTGGCTGGCGGTGAGGCGGCTTTGTAATAAACAATGGTTAATGTGTGCGCCTAATTGATAATGGTAATTTTGGTACTCAGTGTGTTGCTGGCCATCGTCATACGGTTGCCAGTTCGCATCACTGCCATCTTGATCAAAATCGTATTGGCCTTGGTTGTATTGGCCTACCCACGAAAGTTGTAGGGCATCACTGATCTCTTGCTGGCCACGTAGGCCGAGATTGAGCCGTTCAAAACCGTCTGCGTCGGGCTCTAAACCTTGTTTTACGTTAAAGCCATCACTTCGTTCACCATTAACGCTTAGCGTACTGCTTCCTGCGCCATGGCTAAGCCCCGCAGCGCTGGATAATCTGGCGTAACCATTACTGCCACCTTCCATACTCAGTGCCCATTCGCCTACATGCAGTTGACGAGTGAATATTTGGATCACACCACCGATGGCATCGCTCCCCCAAATGGCTGCCCGTGCGCCTTGTGAAATTTCAATTCGTTCAATCATGTGTGGGGCGATGCTGGAGAGATCGGCACTGCCGTTGGTGGCGGCGCCGACTCGCACCCCATCCAATACAATCAGGCTGTGAGAGGCATTGGCACCGCGTAAGCTAATGGTGGTCAGTTGGCCAGCACCACCGGTTTGGGTAATTTGCACCGCAGGCACTTGCTGCAATAGCTCCGCGACGGATTGGGGAGCTAAACGTTCAATTTCATCACGTGTGATGATGGTGATGTGATTTAACGATTGTTCGGTTGCTTGGCTAAATCGTGTACCGGTGATCACCAAGGTTTCGATGTCGGCACCATGCTCGAAATCACTTGCCCATACCGAAACGCAAAGGCCATTAGTTACCGCTAAAGCACAGAGGCTGAGCGATAAGCGCTGTTGGATACTCATGGTTATTCTCCTAATAAATGAGTAGCAAAGCGCGGGAGTGGGCAATATGCCCTTATTTCAGCAGACAAACGCAGACTAGGCCATTCCCGAAGGAATGTACCGGATAGGCTGTCGGCTCAAGTAACCCGCTTGAGTCAAACATTCAGTCGAATAGGTAGGTCTCCTGGCTCTCAGCATCTCAATGCACGCCTTCCCAGTGTTCACCAGTGGCTTATGCGCATCGCTCTGATCACAGTTGCAGGTACAGCCGCGGAATTGCACCGCGTTCCCTGTTATGCCGTTTGGACAATGCCTATGGCACCTAGACGCTGCAGCACTATAACGAGGACATGACCAAAAGAAAATGCATCCAAAAGACCATCAATGAGAACCAAAACAAAAAGCATAATGACGTTGAATGCTGCGCACTTGAGTGTTCAAGTCGATTGGGGTTGCATCAGCTACACTTGCTCTGTGATACGGCACCGAGTGTGATAGGTGGAGTGTGAAATTTTGAATTTGTTGCTTGCATGGCAGCGTAAAACTTTATGTTGGCTAGTGGTACTTGCGGGGTTAGTTAGTGGCTGCGATAGCGGCAATCGGCTGCCTACAAGTGCGCAGCTTATGTCGTTAACCATCACGACTGAGACCAGCGAACCCATTACTTTAGCGGAAGGCCAACTCTTACAATTAACGGCGATTGGAACGTTTACCGACGGCACCATTGAAGAGTTGACCGATCAGGTGTCATGGCAAAGCAGCAGCAGTGCTGCCAGCATTGATGCTCGCGGGTTGGTGACAGCAGAAACCACCACCGATGCGGTGACGCTCTCAGCCAGTTTGTCTGGGTTGAGTGCCGATATCTCACTGGCCATTGTCGCTAACTCGCTTGTCTCCTTGGCACTTACGCTGGATCAGCAATCGTTGCCTCAAGGAGGCACCAGCGTTTATCAAGTGCTTGGGATCTATTTAAATGGCGATACCGAAGATCTTACTGCGCGAGCAGGGTTAAGCCTAACGACAGATAACGTAACGGCTTTGGTATTAGGGCGCTTGCAAGGGCAAAGTGCGGGTACGAGTATCGTCCAAGCCAGTTACCAATCGATCATGAGTAATGACGTTACGGTTACCGTCACCGACGTCACTCTCGAACAGCTTGGTTTGTATACCGATTCAGCTATCACTTTGCCATTTTATGGCAGCCAAGTTTTGCGGGCTTATGCCCTGTTCAGTGACGACAGTTTTGAGTGGGTGAGTGAGTACGCCGATTGGATCAGCAGCGACAGTGGCATCACCGTTGATAATGGCATCGTACAGGTGATAAGCAGTGGTAGCGCCCAAATAACGGCCAGTTATTTTGGCCTAACCAGTGATGCTGTGAGCGTTTCGAGCAGCGCGCTGGCGTTAGAACGGCTCGATCTGGTGTTAGCTGAAGGCGAGGGTTTGCCTTTGACTATTGGTGCGAGTGCCCAGTTATTAGCCCTAGGCAGTTATACCGATGGTAGCCAATTAGATGTGACGGATGTCGTGGATTGGCAGAGCAGTGATAATAGTACATTAAATGTTGAGAATGGCCTTGTTACTGGGCTGGCCGCCGGTGATGCGGAAATCAGTGCTACCTTATCCACGCAAACCGCTTCACGGACAATTGAGGTTGACGCCGCGACATTGCAAGCCATTGAGATTTTACCAAGCTCGGTCAGTGGGTTGGCGGTTGGCTACAGCACAGACGTACAAGCGTTTGGCAGCTATAGCGACGGTACCGTGGTGGATCTCACCTCGACGGCCACTTGGCAGAGCAGCGATCCCACTATTGCGACAGTGGATAGGGGAAAAATTAAAGGGCAAAGCGCCGGTAATAGCCAAGTTTGGGCCATTTTTGATGATCTCAACAGCAACGGTATTGATGTGGTTGTTAGTGCCGCCACCCTCACTCAAATTCAGTTAATCACACCAGTAACCCAGCTTCCCGTAGGCATAGAAACGCTTTGGCAAGCCGAAGCCAGTTTCAGTAATGGCAGCAGCAGTGATGTGACCTCTGACGTGACATGGATAAGCAGCGATCCCAGTGTGGCATTGGTGCTTGATGGTGTTTTATTTGCGATTAGCGAAGGCACCGCCAAGATCAGCGCCAGTTTGGATGACATAAGCAGTAGCAGCGTGACTATTACTGTGGACAGTGCCACGTTGCAATCGCTGCAAATTAGCGGTGTAAGCGGGTTAGTGCTCAGCCAATTACCACTGGGTGCCAGTGCTGATATTGAAGCCCTTGGTTTTTATAGTGATGGAAGCAGTGTGGATCTGAGCTCGCAGGTCAGTTGGCTGAGCTCACCAACAGCGGCATTAGTGGTTGCACAGCAACAGGTAACCGCCAATGCCATTGGCGATGCAACCTTAACTGCCAGCTTGGATGATGTGAGCAGTAACCGCTTGGCACTGACGATTACCGAGGCCAGTTTAACCGCCTTACAAGTTACCACTGCCGATGGGGAGGATACGGTGACGCTTGCCAACGGCGGCAACACTCAGTTAACGGCATTGGGTTTTTACAGCGATGGCAGCTCGATAGATCTGAGCGATAACATACAGTGGTTTAGCAGTGACACTAACGTTGTGATTGTAAAAGAGGGCCAATTGTTCGCCAATGGTGAGGGCAGTGCCATTATCAGTAGCAGTGGCGGCGATATTAATGGCAACACCGTCGATGTTACCGTGATCCCAGCTAGCCTCACAGGCTTGCAGATCAACAGTGATGATCTGCAGCTGGCAGCAGGGCAAAGTAGCCAGCTTACGGTTACCGCCAGTTATCTTGATGGCAGTAGCATCGAGTTCACTGAGTCGGCTTTGTGGGAGTCGAGTGACTCGTCGGTGGCAACGGTTATCAATGGTCAGGTCACCGTATTAAAAGCGGGCACCAGTACAATATCGGTGGCGTTAGAAGAATCCTTCTTAAGCGAATTAGGGCAAGTCAGTACGCAAGCTGTATTACGTGATGAAATCACGTTAACAGCAACAGATGCGACCATCACAGATTTACAAATAAGCAGTAATAACAGTGGCTTAATTATTTCTTTGCCTGTAGGAAGCGGAGCACAATTGCAGGCCTTTGGGTATTACAGCGATGGCACCGTTGCGCAATTAACTCAGCAGGTTAATTGGCAAAGCAGTGAGTTATCGGTGGCACTTGTTATTGGCGGTTTTGTTCAAGCAACTGGGACAGGCACCGCAACCATTAGTGCCAGTTTGGATGATGAGATCACCGAGTCGGTGACCGTAACTACCACCAGTGCCAGTTTGAATGCGATTACGTTAACCCCCAGCGCGATAACATTAGCGGCTGGTCGCAGCGAACAACTTACCGCGATAGGTACCTATTCCGATAACCGTAATGTGGATTTAACCGAAGAGGTGATCTGGCAAAGTAGCGATACGGGCGTCACAAGCGTCCAAGCCGGGCGGGTTCTTGCCTATCAAACCGGAACGAGTGAGATCAGCGCCAGTTTGGCCGGCGTTTCTTCAAGCAGCACAGAAGTGACTGTGGGGGCTGCCAGTTTAGATAGCATTCAATTAACCGCCAGTGATGGCCGAGATGAGTTAACGCTCGCCAGCGGTTTACGAACGACTTTAACGGCATTAGGGCAATACAGTGATGGCAGCAGTACGCCTTTATTGAGTGCCAGTTGGCGCAGCAGTGATCCCACGGTTGCTATTGTGAGCAATGGAACTGTGATAGCGCTTACTGCAGGCGTTGCTGATATTACCGCTGAAAGTGAGGGGATCAGTACCGATTCGGTGCAAGTCACCGTAACCAGCGCAAGTTTATCCAGCATCGAGATCAGCGCTTTAAGCCGCGAAGACTTACCGGTTGGCAGCCAGCGCGATTTGGTGGCAACAGGCTTCTACAGCGACGGCAGCAGTCTTGATTTAACGACTCAAGTGGCATGGCAAAGCGCCGAGTTAACCATTGCCAGTGTGTTGGCTGGGCAGGTGACGGCCATTGGCAGTGGCACAACCACCATTACGGCTACATTCGGCTCGGTCAGTGCAAGCTTTGATATCACCATCTCTGAAGCGGTGTTAAGTTCAATTCAATTAACCGATCGTCAAGGCGATACGGAGATCACCGTAGCCCGTGGTGTACAAGTGCCACTGCTGGCCATTGGCCTATACAGCGACGGCAGTAGCCGTGAGCTGGCAACGGCGGCTTGGTTAAGCAGTGATTCAAGCGCTGTTGTAGTTGTGAATGGCATCGTGATTGGGGTTGGGCAAAGTGGCTCGGCTGCAAATATTAGTGCAACGCTTGATGGGATCAGCAGCAACGATGTGGTTGTCACCGTGAGTGATGCCACCTTAACGGCGATTCAAGTCAGTAGTGACGCGAATACGAGCATTCCTGTGGGTTTTAGTCGACAGTATCAAGCCACCGGTTTTTACAGCGATGGCAGTACGATTGATTTAACAGAGCTTGTTAGCTGGCAAAGTGATCGCATTGCGGTTGCAACCGTCGCTGCGGGGTTGGCCACAGGGATCAGCAGTGGGACAACGCAAATTACCGCTTATTTGGATGACGTCACCAGTGCTGAAGTCAACCTGATTATTAGCAGTGCCAGCTTAACGGAATTGCAATTGGCAGCGCTGGATTATGACGCGCTTGATGCCTTGCCGGTTGGGCAAACCCGCCAGTTACAAATAACCGGTTTTTATAGTGATAGCAGTAACGCCACGCTAAATAGCAGCAACAGCGTGAGCTGGCAAAGCAGTGATCCAAGTGTGGCCTTGGTGATTGAAGGTGTGTTAATTGCGCGAGCGACCGGTGAGACGGAGATCAGCGCTACAGTGGGGGAATTAAGCAGTAATGCACTGACGGTGACCGTAACCGATGCCACTCTAAGTCAGCTGCAAGCCAGCGCTGATCCCAGCACCATTCCGGTTGGGGCAAGCACACAGTTACAAGCCATCGGCACCTATTCTGACAGCAGCGCATTGGATTTGAGCCAAACCGTTAGCTGGCAAGTGAGTGATCCAACACTGGCTACCGTGATAGGCAATGAGTTGCTCGCGATAGCCAGTGGCAGTGTTACGGTAACGGCTGAGCTGTCTGGCGTTCAAAGCGATGAACTCAGTATTACCTTGGCAGAGGCGAGCTTGGAAGGCATTCGCTTGGTTGCAGAGGCAAGCAGTACTTTAGCCACCGGCCAACAGCTTTTTTTGCGTGCTTTAGGCGATTATTCCGACGGCACTCAACTGGATGTGAGTGAACTGGTTGCATGGCAAAGCAGTGAACCCAGTGTGGCAACCATAACCACCGCCGTAACCGAGGCTGGCATACAGGGCGTTGTACTTGGTCTCAGCACTGGCAGCGCCGAGATCCAAGCGAGTTTGGCCGGCATCACGGCCACCGTTACCGTTACCGTAAGTCAGGCGGTTATTGATGAATTACAAGTACAAAATTTGGGTGCCAGTAGTTTGCCTGTCGGAGGGCGAAGTCTCTTGCAAAGCGTGGCGAATTACAGCGATGGCCGCAGCCAAAATGTGACGGCCAATGTCGTTTGGCGTAGTAGCGAACCGAGCATTGCGATTGTTCTAGATGGCGTTATTTTTGCCTTAAGTGAAGGCGCAACCGAGCTCAGCGCTGAATTAGATGGCACCGCCAGTAATAAAGTCAGTCTTACGGTTAGTGGCGCAACATTAAGCCGTTTACAGCTGAGCAGCCCAGATGGAACATCGCTGCCTTTAGGGCAAGTAGGGCGCTTGTTGGTAGAAGGCTTTTATAGTGATGGCAGTACACTGGACGTTACTGAGCTGGTGAGTTGGCAAACAAGCGACAGCGCCGTGTTAACGGTGACGAATGGCGACATTCGCACCTTAACGAGCGGCAGCGCGGAAGTGACGGCCAGCTTAGATAGCATAAACAGCAACAGCCAAACCATTACCGTTTCATCGGCGAGCTTATCGGGGTTACAGATCAGTACCGCCACCGGCAACAGCAGTGTCACGCTTGCCAAAGGCACGAGTACCACATTAACGGCTTTGGGCTTTTACAGTGATGGCAATGTATTGACGGAAACCGACAGCGTGGCTTGGCGTAGCAGCGACGTAACCATCGCTCAAGTCATTGATGGCACGGTGTTGGCGCTGGCTGAAGGCAGTGTCACGATTCAAGCCATTGATGGGAGCCAAAGCAGTAACACGGTTGCTGTCACAGTGCAATCGGCCTCGCTCAGCCAACTGCAAGTGGACGCAACCGATTTTAGTTTGGCCAGTGGTTTAGAGCAGCAGCTGACAGCGACCGGTATTTTTTCTGATGGCAGTAGCCTAAATTTAACGGAAGCCGTGCAATGGCAATCCAGTGATCCCAGCGTGGCGACCATTATCGACGGCCGAGTCGCTGCCATCAGCAGTGGTAGCACAACCATCAGTGTCAGTTACGACAGCAGTGATGAGGCATTAGTGAGCAGCAGTGCCACCATCAGTAGTGAGTCCATTACTCTCACCGTAACCTCTGCGACTTTAACGGAGTTGCAGCTCAGTAATGATGAGCTGGGCCTTGCGAATGCATTACCTATTGGGCAAGGCCTACAGCTGCAAGCAACGGCTTACTATAGTGATGGCAGCAGTGCTCAAGTGACGTCGCAGGCAAACTGGCAGACCAGCGATGTTAATGTCGCACTTGTGCTCTCAGGGTTTGTGCAGGCCACCGGCAGTGGTACTGCCACAATCAGTGCAAGTTTGGATGGCATTAGCTCAGACAGTGTATCAATAACAACTTCCAGCGCAGTATTAAGCCAGCTACTGCTTTCGCCAAGCAGCTTGTCTTTAGCACAAGGAACCACCTCATCCATTACCGCGACGGGCATCTATTCCGATAACAGCAGTGGGGATTTAACCGCTCAAGTTAATTGGCAAAGCAGTGACAGTAGCGTAGCAACGGTGATTGCCGGCAATGTGACGGCAGCCAATAGTGGTACTGCAGAGATCAGTGCTTATTTGGATGACGTGAGCAGTGCGAATTTGGTTGTTACGGTTGGCAGTGCAACCATTTCAAGTTTGCAGTTAAGTAGTAGCCTAGGCGAGCCAGAATTAACGCTTCCCGTTGGACTCACCAGCCAATTAGTGGCAACTGCAACCTACAGTGATAATACCACGCGCACCTTGGCTGATCTGGATTGGAGCAGCTCGGCCAATAATGTCGCCATTGTGGTGGATGGGTTCGTGATCGCTTTAAGTACCGGTACAACCGAGATCCGTGCTAGCGCTGATGGCCTGCGCTCTGAGGAGTATCGGATTACGGTAACGGATGCAGCCTTAACCCAAATTCAAGTTGCCAGTACCGAACAGGATGAGTTCAGTGCGTTACCAGCAGGGATCTCACGTACCTATAGCGCGCTTGGTTATTACAGCAATGGCCTTGTTGAAGAGATGACAGATGCAGTTAGTTGGCAAAGCTCGGATCTGGCTGTCGCCACTGTATTTAATGGCACGGTTACTGGGGTGAGCAGCGGCAGCAGCGACATCACTGCTTATTTCGATGAGATCACCAGTAATTCGGCCACGGTTACTGTTAGTGAACCTGTACTTACGGAGTTACAGCTTTCCCCTGCAGAGCCGTTATTGGTAAACCAATTACCCGTTGGTTTAACGCTCGAGATGGTGGTGACCGCCGTTTACAGTGATGAAACCAGTGCAATTGTCACGGATGCGGTTGTGTGGTTTAGCGACGATGCCAGTGTGGCAGCAACATTGGATGGCGTGTTAACCGGTTATAGTGAAGGCAGCGCTGCCATTAGTGCTTCGTTCGTTGACAGTGATGGCACCACGACCATCAGTAATGCCGTAACGGTGACCGTGACCGCTGCGACGCTGACTGAAATCCAGATCAGCGGCGATGGCACCACCTTTGTGCCATTAGGAACGACCACCGAATTGTTGGCTATGGGTTATTATTCCGATGGCAGCACGGCAGACATAACCGATATTGTGGATTGGATCAGCAGTGATAGCGGTGTGATTTCCGTGCAGTCTGGTGTTGTAGCCGCGGTTGCGCGAGGCAATCGGAGCACCGTTACAGCCTCTCTAGATGGGATCACCAGTAACAGTCAATTTTATACGGTAGTTAGTGCCATCTTAACCGGTTTACGGATTGAATCACCAACGGGTATACCGGTTTCTTTGCCAATCAATACGCGGCAGCAACTGACAGCGATTGCGGAATACAGCGATGAAAGCGAACTCATCGTCACGGTGTCAACGAGTTGGCAGAGCAGCAATATTCCTGTGGCAGCCGTTGTGTCGGGGCTTATTGTGGCGAAAGTCGCGGGAGAAGTTACCATTACAGCTACCTACGGTAGTGTACAAACGGAGGTGGCAGTTACCGTGGAGTCAGCGCCATTAACATCGGTCAACACTTGGGTTTTGAGTGATCCCAGCGTAGCCACAATCTTTGAAGGCCGCGTCTATGGTATTGCTGCGGGAAGCAGTACGTTAAGTGCCCTTTATGAAGGGATCAGCAGTAATAGCCGTACTATTACGGTGACAACGGGTACGGTAGAGCGCATTCAAGTCGAACCCAGCCCTGAGCTCACTTCCGGCTTTGTTGATATCGGCAGCTCTATCCAGCTCCTCGCTTATGCTTATTACAGCAACGGCAGTGTGGTAGAGATTACGGATTCTGCAACGTGGTTCAGTGATGATCCTAGCGTAGCAACGGTGGCAAAGGGAGCCGTTGTTGGTGTCTCGGCGGGGTTATTTATTGGGGTGAGGGCGTCTGAGTGAACTCGACCATGGTAGCGAACGACGCTGGATTATTGCATGCATTGTTGCTTGATGGGCAAGGTGGTGCGCAGCCCTTAACGTGGTTAGATGTACAGCAATGGCAGCCTCAGCAGGGGGTTTTATGGCTGCACTGGGATTATACTCAACCGGCTACTGCTCACTGGCTTGCTGCACAAAGCGACTTACCACCACAAGCTGCGGCGGCCTTAATTGCCGAAGACTCTCGCCCAAGAACAACGGCCATTGGAGAGGGCCTGCTGATGGGGCTACGAGGGGTGAATATGAATCCACAGGTGGATCCTGACGAATTGGTGTCACTGCGGTTGTATTTTACCGCAGCACGTTTAATTACCACTCGTGAACGGCCGTTAAAAGCCACTGAAGAAGTGTTTGATGCTTTAAAGCAAGGGCAAGGGCCAACGGGCACCATGGCTTGTGTCGTTGCCATTAGCAGAGCCTTAATTGCACCGATGGAGCCGATTTTGGACCATTTTGAGGTGAAAATTGATGAGTATGAAGACCATCTATTAGCCAGTATTCACCAAGATCCTTTAGATATAAATGCCTTATCTCAATTGCGTCAGCAGGTGATTTCGCTGCGAAGGCACCTCTCACCACAGCGGGAGGCGTTAGCGCAATTAGCACGTGAACCATTGAGCCAGCAAGATCCGCATCATCAACAGTGGCTGCATGAAGTGATGGATCAATTAGCGCGTCAAGTGGAAGCCTTTGATGAGGTGCGAGACCGAGCAGCGGTGGTTCAAGAGGAATTGATCCGTCGTAGCTCTGAAGCGCTTAATGCACGGATGTATGTTTTGTCGATAGTAACAGCAATTTTTTTGCCATTGAGTTTTATGACCGGCTTGCTGGGCGTCAATGTAGGTGGGATCCCATGGGCGAATCAAGATTACGGCTTTTGGATTGTGCTGGGGCTGATGCTGGGAGCGGTGCTTTTGCAGTTGTTATTGCTTAAACAAAAGCGCTGGTTATAACGGTGAGTCTTAAGCTACCTAAACGCAACAATGTAAGTGATCAAAGTAAAAATCCACGGCGAGCGAAGCATATTGCTCATGGGCGTTGGGGGCGTGAGCAAGTTGGAATGTCAGGCCAACGTCGGTAGTGAAAGTCGGTAGTCGTTGCGGCCATTATCGGCATGCCGTAGGGATTGCCCTAATTGTGGCAGCAAAAAGATTGACCGCAACATTAACGCCACGATCAATATTCGCAATAAGGGCATATTGGAATCCCAAGCGGCAGGACTTGTCGTGACGGCTTATGAAGGCTGGCGTAAGGCCGCGAAACCAGTGGCCGAAGACGCAATAAACCTTGTCCGATAAGACGGGGGCCGTCGTGCCTGAATGGGTTTAAATTTCTGTTGCGGTGATGGTGGTATTCGATGTGGAATGCGATTGTTTACGGCTTGGCGTTGTTCGAACGTGAGTCCAATATAACGGTAGGCCCACCAGTAAAAATCCCCCCACTAAATTTCCTAATGCCGTTGGGATCTCATTCCAAATAAAATAGTCTACCACCGTAAATTCGCCGCCCATAATCATCGAAAAGGGGAATAAAAACATGTTTACGATGGAATGCTCAAACCCCATAAAGAAGAACAGCATAATTGGCATCCACATTGCCATAATTTTACTGCTGGCAGAGGTGGAGATCAGAGCACCAACTACCCCCATTGAAACCATCCAGTTACATAACATGCCGCGAATAAAAATGGTAAACCAGCCAGCTAAGCCGTGGCTTTGATAGCCAATGGTTCGTGATTCACCGATGCTACTGACTTTTGCCGCAAGCTCACCCCCGTCAATATTATAGCCGTAAGTTAAAATAAACGAGGCAAAGAAAGCCACAGTGAGGGCACCGGCGAAATTACCGATAAACACCAATCCCCAATTACGTAGCATTAAAGTGACGCTGCAATCACGACGTTTATCAATAACCGCTAAAGGCACCAGCGTGAATACCCCAGTAAGAAGATCAAACTTCATTAAATACAGCATGATGAATCCAACAGGAAACAAGATTGAACCCACCAGCACACTGCCGGTTTTAACGATAACGCTGACAGCAAAAAAAGCCGCCAGTGCTAAGATGGCGCCAGCCATAAAAGCACGAATTAACGTATCTTTGGTGGCCATAAATATTTTTTGTTCACCTGCATCGACCATGGTCGTCGCAAATTCTTTCGGATCAATGTATGACATTGCAACACTCCTTGTTGGTAATTTACTTACATGCGAGTAATAGCCAGCATACCCGTGAGTAAATAAAGCAAGGACTGAGCCATTTAGTATTAACTATTGATTATAAAGGTTTTTATTATACTTTTCGGAGGGATGGCCGTCTTTTATAGGCTCAATTACTCCCTCTTTGTGCTAATGTGGCGCAGCGCATGGCTTTAATATTGTGTTATTTAGAAGTTGTGGGGAGCAAAGGTGAGGGCAGATAATGGACGCCAGTGCTCTGAGAGCTGAACAGAGATCACTGACGTTGATAAGGCATATTGACCTTGAAAATGGATTAAACTGCGTGGCCTGTTGCGCGGATCACGCCGTCTAATTCTGCTTCAATGCTATCTCCAGCATTTAATGCACCAACCCCTGCTGGCGTGCCCGTGAGAACAATGTCGCCAGGCAGTAGAGTGAAGTGGCTGCTAATAAAGCTTAATAGTTTTAATACACCGGTTAGCATGTCTGCGCTGTCGCCTTGCTGGCGGCATTCACCATTAATGGTTAATTTCATCTGTAAGTTACCTAAATCAATATTGGGTACCGATACAAATGGGGTTACGGGGCAACTGTCGTCAAAACCTTTGGACTTTTCCCATGGCTCACCATCGGCAGACAACGCTTGTTGCAAATCGCGGTAGGTTAAATCCAAAGCCAAACCTAAACCACCAATACCTGCCCGCGCTTGCTCTGGTGTTACCTTGGTGAGTTTCTCAGTAATTAATACGGCAATTTCCAGCTCATAGTGAATGCCATGAGGGCGGTCGCTAACATTAATTGGTGCATCAAACGCAGCGAAGGCACTGTTAGGCTTAATAAAGAGCAATGGCTCTTGAGGCAGGGGATGGTTTAATTCTTCAGCGTGGGCAGCGTAGTTGCGACCAACGCAAACGATTTTACCTAATGGCAGCGGCAGTACTTGGTTGTCGAGAGTATGTGCTTGATACGTCATTAATCGTTTTCCTTGTATATTTAAACCAATTTTCATAAAAACGTCTGTCTTATTTACTTATTACCAGCATTTGTTAATAAAAAACCCAGCAAAACACACAAAACAGCAAGTTTTATTATTTTGAATTCTATTTTTTGTTGAGCTGCCTAACGAGCTGGAGTTTGATGCACATCCGACTTTATAATTCAACCAGTTCATGGTGAAACGTTAGTGAGAAAGAAGTCACTAGGGGATTTGTCTTGTTGGATTTTCAACAAGTTTTATAATTATGATGCTTTATATAACTTATTTTGTTTCTAATCTATTTGTGATCTATGGCATGAATTAATCGGGTTGATATTAATTCAATTGTTAATTTGATAAAGATATTGATCCGCTAATAGCGTAATGGCTTTCATTAACTGTTGTTGTAATTGTTGTTTGTAATTAATTTGGGTCCAATTACTCATTGATAATTGATGTGTTGTTTGCCCAAGTGCTGCAATAGTATTGCTATCAACGTGTTGCATATGCCAACAAGGGAACCTTCTATATGTTTGATTCAATTGTGTTAAACGATAAATGATACGGTGCCTAGGATCGGTGGTTAGCGCTTGTTCAAGTTGTAGGATGGCAGGGTCAGGGCCTTCAATGTACTGTAAAAAATGGCCTTCTGAATACAATAAACAGCCTGAAATGTCTAAAGTAAGGTTACGCTCAGCCGCGGCATCGGTTAATTGCTCTAGGGCTTCAGGGGTAAAATGGGTGGTTGCCCGACTGATGTAAGTTAGGCTCTGCATAGCGTCTATCCCTAGTGTATTTTGGTCATCAACATGGCCTGAATAAGCGGATACTAATAGAGTAGTGCAGAAAATGGTTTTGGCTAATCGCCCTGCGGCTGATATGTACTTAATAAATCAAGGAAGAGTGATGAATATCATAGAAATTCGCTATTGCGCGCAATGTCGCTGGTTATTACGTGCCTGTTGGATGATGCAGGAATTATTAAGTACCTTCGAGCAGGAAATAGACCAAGTATGTATACAGCCTGGTACTAATGGGGTGTTTGAAATCTACGCCAATGAACAACGAATTTGGTGCCGTCAGCAGCAGGGGGGCTTTCCTGAAATCAGCCAATTAAAACAGTTGGTGAGAGACCGTATTGCGCCAGAACGATCGCTTGGTTGCATCGATAAAAAAGCTCGTTAGCGCATTGAATAAATAACAGCCATCGTGCGTGTGAGCAGAGGCACATTGGGTGCACCTCCGCTTTTTATTTAGGTATTAGCAAATTTGGCCTGCGCCAAGTTTAATGTCTTGCGGGTGATCCAAGCAGGTTTGTGCGAGCAGGGTAAGCCCCTCAACAATAGTGGCTAAGGCCATTGTTGGTTGTTGGCCGCTGGGATCTTGTTCGGGTAACAGTGGAATGTGCACAAACCCGTGATTGATGTTGCGATCGCGCAAATAGTGTTGAATGCCATAAAACACATGGTTACAAACAAAGGTACCGGCGCTGTTAGATATTTGGCACGGGATCCCACGTTGCTGCAGAGCTTGGCTAATGGCTTTGATGGGTAATGTTGTAAAGTAAGCCGCCGGCCCCCCTTCAACAATGGCTTCATCAATCGGTTGGTGGCCGGTGTTATCCACAATTCGATAGTCATCCACGTTAATGGCAACGCGTTCAGGGGTGATTGCGGCACGGCCGGCAGCTTGGCCAACTGTGATGACAATATCGGGTTGAGTTTGTTCTATGGCCTGAATAATACATTGGATTGAATCGTAACGGCTGACAGGGACTTGGCAGATGTGTATTTGCCCCCCTTTAAGCGCCCGCCCTTGTAATTGCCTTACGGCTTCAAGAGCGGGGTTAATGTGCGCACCATCAAAGGGCTCAAAACCGGTGATTAGAATTTTTTTCATAGCAAAAGAGTGATGTGAGCTGAGTGTAAATAGGCAACGCGCGCGAACCGTAAAGTGTGCTTTGCGTTATCCTTGCGGAGCTTGCGGAGCTTGCGGAGTTTACAATATCGGTTTAGGAGCAGGAAACTCCGCTGTTTTTAGATGGGCTTTTTGCTACATTATCGGCCATTTATTTTGAGGTAATTATGAAATATCAGATCATCCCTGTTACCCCTTTTCAGCAAAATTGCTCGTTAGTGTGGTGTGAGCAAACTGGTCAAGCGGCCGTAATTGATCCCGGTGGTGACTTAGCGCAAATTAAAGCTGCTGCTGCAGCGCTGGGGCTCACTATCAGCCAAATTTGGTTAACCCATGGTCATATTGATCATGTCGGTGGGGCGAAGCAATTAGCCACGGAATTGAACCTGACGTTAACCGGCCCCCATGAAGCAGATAATTTTTGGTTGGATGCGCTTGACCAGCAATCACAAAAATTTGGTTTTGAGTATGCTGAACCATTTAAGTCAGATCGGTATCTGGCTGATGGTGATTTCGTTCAGATCGGCGAGGTGCGTTTAGAGGTGATCCACACGCCTGGGCACACGCCTGGCCATGTGGTGTTTTTTCATCAGCCAAGCGCGACTGCGTTTGTGGGTGATGTACTTTTTCATGGTTCGATTGGCCGTACAGACTTCCCAATGTCAAACCATGCTGATCTGATCCATTCTATTACGCAAAAACTGTGGCCTTTAGGCAGTCATGTGCGTTTTATTCCGGGCCATGGCCAAGGCGCGACGTTCGCCGATGAGCGGCGCGCTAATCCGTATGTGGCAGATCACATTTTAAGTTAATTGCGATTGGTTCCTATTCGCTTACGCACCTAGGTCTCATTGGGTATTCAGTTATTTTTCATTAATGCTGGCTGCGTTTCATTAATGGAACATTTTACCTTAATTGATTGGTAAAACGTGATAGTCATCATCTTAGATTGTGCAAAACCTCAGTAGAATCGCCGCCAGTAATTTATCGGCAGTTCGGTTGTCTAACAGCGAGTTGTCGACTTGGCAAATAATGAGGTTTAGCCATGAGTAAACAAAACAAACTGTGGGCACAGCCTAAGTCGAAGTGGTTATTAGGGATCCCTGTTGGGGCTTTTTTCGCCGTGGTTATTGGTGCTATTGGTACCATGGGTTTTAATACCGTCATGGATGCGACCAGCACAGAAGAGTTTTGTGTTGGCTGTCACGTTCCAGGGTTTGCAGCGCAAGAGTTCCATAATTCGCCACACGCTAATAACGCCACGGGGTTTAAAGTCGCTTGTGCTGATTGCCACATCCCCGATGACTTCATCGGTAAAATGATGCGCAAAATTGCTGCTCTAAAAGAGATCTACTGGCATATCCAAGGTGATTACAACACCTACGAAGGTTATTCAGATCATAAAAAGTATCTGCAAGCGAACGTAATTGCGCACTTCCAAGCAACTGATTCTAAAGCTTGTCGTAACTGTCACGATGTGGCACTGATGGATTTTAGCCAACAAAGTAAACTGGCTGTGCGTATGCATGAGCGGATGGATGATATGGGTAAAACCTGTATTGACTGTCACAAAGGACGCATTGCCCACGAGCGCGCTCGTTAAACTTGTATCCTATTATTTGAATGATTGAACGCCCATGCCTTGCATGGGCGTTTTTTTTGATTTCTGAGTGATAATTATTTTTATCCTAGTTAACTCAAGCAAAAAATGATCTAGCGCAAAGTGGCGTTACTGGGGCGATTTATACTTTTTAAACTGACAAGGTGGTACATAAAAACTAAGGATATTTCTATGACATTAGCCGAGTTAACTTGCGGCCAACCTGCGGTAGTTGTGGGCTTGCGCATGGAAGCGCTGGAGAGCAACTTACGCATTAAGCTGATGGCGTTAGGGTTTGTGGCTGGTAGTGTAATTGAAGTGGTACGCCACGCCCCATTTGGGCGTGGTTTACAGGTTAAGCTACTGGGGGGAGCTTTGTGCCTGACGCCGGCATTAGCGCACCATGTAATGGTGGCATTAGCATGATAAATATTGCCATTGTCGGTTACCCTAATTCTGGAAAATCCTCTTTGTATAACCGCCTGACAGGCAGCCAAGCGAAAGTTGGCAACTGGGCTGGGGTGACTGTTGCGACGCATGAGTCTTCAATGACGGTGAATGAGCAGTCAATAACAGTGACCGATCTGCCAGGTATTTATGAATTATGCTCAGTAGATGGCGGCCCCGTTGATGAGCAAATCACACAGCAATTGCTGCTATCGAACCAGTGCGACTACCTGATTAATGTGGTGGATGCCACGCAATTACAGCGGCAACTTTGCTTAACCGTACAATTACGGGAGATGGGTTTCCCGATGATTGTGCTTATTAATAAGATGGATCATCTTGGTGGTCGTTCATTGGATGTGAACTACTTATCTGCCCAATTGGCGTGTCCGGTGTATGAGATCAGCAGCCATGCGAAGGATTGTGCCGAGCAGCTCCAACGGCATTTAGAGGGCATGCTAACGGGCTATTCAAGCGCTGCCGATAGCCACTTGTGGAAAATGGATTATGGCAATGAGATAAATCAGCTCCTCAGCCAAACTGGGCTGGCTCCATTGCCGGCAATCTTATCGTTAATACAGGGTGAGCATGGCCACCAATGGCTATCACAGATTTCAGCCCAACGTTTTAGCCAAATCCACCATTGGCTAAACGAGATGGGAGAGTGCCCGAAGACGGTTGCGCCCCCATCGAAAACGGAACAAATCGATCGTTGGTTATTGCACCCGTGGTTTGGGATCCCTATGTTTTTAGTGGTGATGTACCTTACCTTTATGTTTGCCATTCATATGGGGGCCGCCTTTATTGATTGGTTTGATATTATGGCCGGGGTGTGGTTTGTGGATGGCGTTAGCCATTTATTGGCGTATTTAGGCGCGCCTGAGCTGTTGATTGCGCTTGTGGGTAATGGCTTTGGTGCTGGTATTCAAACGGTTGCTACCTTTATCCCCGTGGTTGCGTTCATGTTCTTAGCGTTAGGGCTATTGGAAGCCTCAGGTTATTTAGCTCGAGCCGCATTTGTGGTGGAAGGGTTCATGAATCGCATGGGGTTACCGGGCAAGGCCTTTGTGCCACTGATTGTGGGTTTTGGTTGCAGCGTGCCGGCCATCAGTTCCACCCGTATATTGGAAAGCTCGCGACAACGGATCATCACCTCAATGATGGCGCCTTTTATGTCGTGTGGCGCTAGACTTCCGGTTTACGCATTATTTGCCGCGGTGTTTTTCCCCGGTGAGGGCGCGAATGTGGTTTTTGGTCTCTACCTAGTTGGCATTGTGGCAGCGGTGATTACGGGCTTATTTTTGCGCCACTCCCTTTTGCCTGGGCAAGTTGGGATTACGGTGATGGAATTGCCTAATTATGAATGGCCTAAAGCCCGATTTTTAGCCAAGCGTGTCGCCGAACGGACGCGCCAATTTGTGGTGGGTGCTGGTAAAGTCATTGTCATTATGGTCACCCTGTTAAGCTTACTTAACACCATTGGCATTGATGGTTCGATTGGCAATGATGACAGCGATAACTCTTTGTTGTCCCGTGCAGCTCAATCCATCACACCGATCTTTACTCCGATGGGGATCCGCGCTGAAAATTGGCCAGCGACGGTTGGGATCATCACCGGTCTTTTTGCCAAAGAGGCGGTGGTTGGTACCTTAAACAGCCTTTATACCCCTGAAGCGGACGCCGATGAAGCATCATGGGAGCCATGGGCAGCCTTTCTCGAAGCCAATGTCTCTATCTCGCAAAATTTATTGGGGATCCCTTATACCGATCCGCTCGGCGTTGGCTTGGTAAACCAAGAAAACCGTGATCAAGCGGTTGAGGAACTTGAAGTTTCTCTGAGTAGCTTAAGCAGTTTGCAAGTGGCGTTTGGCAGCAGTGCTGCTGCGATTGCGTATTTACTGTTTGTGTTGCTCTATACCCCTTGTGCGGCGGTATTAGGGACCATTGCGGAGGAGCTGGGCAAACGCTGGGCTCTGTTTTCGGCGCTGTGGTCGCTCGCTTTGGCTTATGGGGTGGCGGTGAGCTATTACCAATTAGCCAGTTATGGCGTCGCAGGCGTAGGCGTGTTAGGGCTCGTACTATTAGCCTTTGCCGCGGCGTTTATTGCCATGCGTTATTGGGGCGCGAAACCGCGGCAATCGGTTGGGGATATTCCGGTATTTACCCAACTTTAAGTACCGTTTTTATCGTTTAGAAGCAGCCTTGGGGCTGCTTTTTTATTGCTGTAATGCGGATCTATCCACGCCAGTTTGTCGCACAATGAAGCAACAAGCCCTAGGCTAATAACATCGCAATGTAACGTTTGGGCTGAAGTATGACGAAGCAGCGGCGTTTTTGGGCAAAGCCTCGGCAATGGTGGCGCTTAGGGATCCCTATCGGTGGGCTAGTTATGTTGGTGGTTGGCGTGATTGGCTGGATTGGTTTTAACTGGTCTTTAGAGGTCACCAGCAGTAATGAATTTTGTACGCAGTGCCATAATTCGCCTTCGCGTTGGGTGTGGGATGAATATAAAGAGACTGGGCACTACAAATCGGCGGTGGGACTAGTACCGGCGTGTCACGATTGCCATATTCCGAAGGCGTTTGTACCTAAATTATGGGTTAAAGCAACGAGCGCCTTAAGTCATGTTTCTCATCAATTGCTGTCGCCGTACCGAGATAAGGCGGAGTTTAATGAAAACCGGTTACGGTTAGCTAATAATGTGTGGGCCAGTTACCAAAAAGACG
>JAWXTX010000025.1:0-30366 GCA_044433165.1 Ferrimonas sp.
GTAACGCTTGCAGCGGCTGGGTAATGCGCTGGAATGGCCGCCACCGGCAGCACTTTTGCTTGGCAATGTACGTCTGGATGGAAGGCAAACATGACGGTTAAATCATACACTTCGCCCGCTTTCGCCGGTTGTTTCAAGTCCATTAACATGCCGTGTAAACCACCGGGTTTTAACTGGATCAGCGGTTGTCGTACTGGAATACTTGGAATTTGAAACATCGACATGGTGCCATTTTCATTACGCACATTATGGATCTCAGGGCGATCCGTTAGTGTAGGTACTTCAATGCGTTGCACCAACTCCAGATCGGGAATGCGATACTTTTCAACAACGCTGTTGTCGTAATGCAAATCAAAATACGCAGCCGAGGTCGTCGCCCCTGGGATCGTTTCGCGGATCATGCAGTTTTCAACGGTAAAACCGCTCGCTAAAGTTGGCACTGCCATGGTTAAAGCCACAGCCGCCAAAGATAACTTTTTCATTCAAAGGCCCTTAGAATTTAAAGATAAAGCCCGCGCTGACATTGTCATTTTTATCTGCAAATTCGGTATTGTAATTTGCTGCTTCTGCGTAAAGGCTTAAATAACGATCAACGTCATATTTGATGGAGGCGATGGTTAAATGAACGTCGTCCAGCGCTTTTACTTTTTCATATTGGCGCCACTGATGTGATAGGCCAAAAGTAAGTTTATCATTGATTTGATATTTTACAGATGCGCCATAAACCGAATCAATCCCCGCTCGATTCAGGCTACCTTCATTTATTTCCGCCAAAGCCGCAACGGTAAAATCATTAAACTTATAATCAGCGGCTACTGTCCAACGAATTAAATCAGAATAAGTACCTGCAAACTTACGATTACCTTCAGCACGATTAACAATTAAATTGAAATCGCTGGCAATATAAAACATTCTTAACCCAATGGTATCAAAATCCGTTCCATTGGTTGTGGAGTTTGAATTGTTCGAGTTAGACAGCGCCGCTTTAAAATACATTTGACCCGCTAACATATCCCATCTTGGGCTGCTGTAACCAAGAGAGGTATTGCCCTTTTTCTTTTGGACAAATAAATGATTCTCACTTACGGTTTCCATGGTGTTGGCATAATGAATATCAACCAGTCGGTACAGATCATTCCAAGCGCCAGATACCCCTTTACCTAAAGAGATCCCACCGTAAGAATCAGTCGCAATAACAACCTTGCCTTCACGCAGTTCAATTTCATCTTTGTCGTTACCATTACTGCCCTGATAATTACCGCTGTATTGGAACGATGTATCGTAAATCACTCGATAGCCATCACCACGGTACATCCCTTTAAAACCCAATGTGGCTAAAAGTAGTTCTGCTTCTAAATCAATACCTTTAGTACGGATCACCTGCCCTTGAGTGCTGCCATATACTTGAGGTAACCAAGCCGCATTAGATGCTTGAACGGCAAATACTGGTGCGCTAAAAGCCAGACACAGGCTTAAGGTAACAAGGGTAAATTTCATCATCATACTCATCAATTTAAGATTAACATTATGATGAAATTATATTTTTTTATGATTTATAACGCCCCTCACCCCACGCATAACCTCAATGCAAAAAACGCACACTGCAGTGAGAGTCAACTCGTGAAAAAGCAGAACAGTGTTAATCTCGTTCCGTTTCATCAACGATGAAAGTCACAAATTGCCCTTTAAATTTATAGCAGCGATAAATGCAAAAAATACAGTTTTTTGAAGGGTGTCACACTTAATCGAAAGCGTTTTCTTTATGCCTAAGAATTTGTAGGACAGCCGCTATTTATCCACCTATGATTGCCCGATAAAAATCATTGAATGTGTATTAATGGATATAGAAAATTTAAAAATGTTTAATGTTGTTGCCAAATTGGCCAGCATTTCTCAAGCTGCATTAATTTTAGACATTAGCCAATCTGCACTAAGTCGTCGGATCAAAAATTTAGAACAACAATTAAACACGGTTCTATTTACACGTTCAGGTAATGGCATTCAAATTACCCCTCAAGGGAAAAGGTTTTATGAAACCAGCCAGAAACTGGTGAATCAATATGAACAGGTCGTTGATGAAATTAGCAGCGAACAAACGGGCATTAGCGGCCCTATTGCCTTATCGGTCTCGCATCCGATGAGTCGCTGGATCAGCACCCATATATTAATGCCGTTTATTGATGAGTATCCCAATGTAAATTTAGAGTTAATTTCAACTAATCCAATGGATATGTCCTCCATGGATAAGGGCGACATTATGATTTCGCCCATTCCACCAACCGATCCAACATTGGTAGTTAAATGTAAATTTAATTTCAAACGCTACTTTTGCGCGGCACCAAGTTATATTGCGCAACACGGACTTCCTTTCCATCCGATTGAGCTATCAAAACATAAATGCATTACCAACGGAGGCATTGAAAGCAGTAAAAAACAGTGGCAATGGCATCACCACAATGGCCAACATGGCCACACCCCCATTGAGGCACTGCTAACAACTGACTCCATTGACATTGCTACAATTTGGTTACAAAAGGGGTATGGGATAACCAGCCTGCCCGCGGCTCAAATTGCGTACCACCGGCAGCAGGGCATTGAATTAGAGGTTTTGTTTAATCGAGAATATTTCCAGCATCAAACGTTGTATGTAATCTATCGTTCGCGAGATTTTATCTCAGCTCGTCATCGCTTAATAATGGACAAAATTGTGGCGCACTTTAAGCAGCAAACATTAATTCAATAACGCTTTTACTTCCGCTCGGCTCAAATGGCGTACATCTTTTCCTTTTACATAGTAAATAATGTACTCACAGATGTTTTTGCAACGATCTCCTACCCGCTCTAGCGCTCGTACAGACCACAAAACATCCAGTACCTGAGGAATGGATTGCGGGGACTTGGCCATAAAGTTTGTCAGGTGAGACAAGGCTCCTTCGTAGGCTTCATCCAACGTTACATCAGACTCATGCACTTGCATTGCCGCATCAATGTCCATTCGTGCGAACGCATCCAACACGTCATGTAACATTCGTTGTGCCAAGCGCCCCATGCCATCTAACGAGGCCAACATCGCCCGTAACTGAGCGGGGTCATGCTGCTGCACCACCTTGGCAATGCGCTCTGCGCTGTCACCAATGCGTTCTAGTTCCGTCACCGTTTTGGAGATGGCTAGCACCAAACGCAGATCTGACGCAGCCGGTTGCCGTTTAGCAATAATGCGCGTGCACTCTTCATCAATTTGCACTTCAAGGCTATCGACTTGCTGATCACGCCGCACAACTTTGCTGGCTAAAGTTTGGTTACCGGCTAACAACGCATCTAAAGCGTCAGCCAATTGGCGTTCAACAATGCCGCCCATGGCCATCACATTATTGCGGATCTGTTCCAGTTCTGCGCTAAATTGACCCGAAATATGCTTTGAAATGTTTAATAAATCCACAATATTTCCTTAAACAATGAATGCCCTACCCCATCCGCCCAGTGATGTAATCTTCCGTGCTTTTCATTGCAGGTGTTGTAAAAAGGGTGTTGGTGTCACTGTATTCAATTAATTCCCCCATATACATATAGGCTGTATTGTCTGAAACACGAGCGGCCTGCTGCATATTATGGGTGACGATCACCACCGTGAAATTTTGCTTTAGGCCAGTAATGAGCTCTTCGATGACAAGGGTAGATAATGGATCAAGGGCGGAGGTTGGTTCATCGAGTAACAACACTTTAGGCTCAATGGCCAGTGCTCGAGCAATGACTAAACGCTGTTGCTGGCCACCGGATAGCCCAAATGCATTATCGTAGAGACGATCTTTTACCTCATCCCACAAGGCCGCCGATTTTAACCCTTTTTCCACCGCTTCATCTAAACGCCGCCGATCATTAATGCCTTGCAAGCGCAGACCATAAACAACGTTTTCATAAATCGACTTGGGAAAGGGGTTTGGCCGCTGAAACACCATGCCCACAGTCCGCCGTAAGGTGGCGACATCGACACTGGGGTCGTAAATGTTTTCCCCTGCAAATTCAATACGACCACTGACCTGACAGCCTTCGATCAAATCATTCATGCGATTTAAACAGCGTAATAGCGTTGATTTGCCGCACCCTGAAGGACCTATAAACGCGGTGATCTGATTTTTCGGTAGCCCCATGGTAATGCCGCTTAAAGCGCTTTTATTGCCATAAGAAAGACTGAGATTACGGATATCAAACGCGGTTTGTTCCGGCGTTAATTGAGTTAAATCTAAAGCGTTTTTACTAAACAGGTTGCGATCTAATGTCAGCATTTTTTCGCCTTGTCGCGCACAATTATTGTTCAAGATGACGGTAGCGAAGCCGCAAACGATTGCGGATCCCTATCGCCGTTAGGTTTAACGTCACAATCACTAATAACAACAAAAATGAGGTGGCGTACACCAACGGACGCGCAGCTTCCACATGGGGACTTTGAAAGCCTACATCGTAAATATGAAAGCCTAAGTGCATAAACTTTCGCTCTAAATGCAAAAATGGAAAACTGCCATCAATCGGCAATTGTGGCGCCAATTTGACCACCCCAACCAGCATTAACGGCGCCACCTCGCCTGCGGCTCTGGCCAACGCTAAGATCAACCCCGTTAAAATAGCGGGGCTGGCCATCGGCAAGACGATACGCCATAAGGTTTCAATTTTAGTTGCACCCAACGCTAAGCTGCCATGACGAACCGATTGGGGGATCCGAGCTAATCCCTCCTCGGTAGATACAATGACCACCGGCAATGTTAAAACAGCCAGTGTTAATGCAGACCATAAGATCCCCGGGGTGCCAAAAGTGGGCGCAGGTAAGGCATCGGCATAAAACAGCTTATCGATGCTACCGCCCAGCATATAAACAAAAAAACCTAAGCCAAAAACGCCATATACAATAGAAGGCACGCCGGCCAAATTAATTACCGCAACGCGGATCATGCGAGTAAGGGCATTATTCGCAGCATATTCGTGCAAATAAATGGCTGCCACCACCCCTAATGGAGTCACAATAATGGCCATTAATAGCACCATGAGAATGGTGCCAAAAATGGCTGGAAATACCCCACCTTCGGCATTACCATCCCGTGGTGCATCACTGACAAAAGCCCCAATCTGCGCCAACCAATGCCACGCTTTATCTAATGGCCCCATCGCGTTAGGAAAAATCACGTTCATCACTTCAGCCAAAGGAATTTGCACTGATTCCCCACGCAGATCTTGCACTAAAATGTGGTCTCGCCCAGCTTGGCTACGCAGTTGTGCCAGCTCTTGCTCTCGTTCGTTGTATTGTTGCTGAAGCCAAGTTTGTTTTGTGGCAATCTCAGCCGCCAATTCCGGCGTTAACCGCTGTTGCATTTGGGCTTGGCGTAAATCAATGCGCAACTGCTCAAGTTGGGCATTTAAGCGGCCCATCTCATCTCGCTGCAAGGCGGTGGTACGTTCCGCCAGCACATTGGCACTGCGAATGGCTTGCGGCAACCATTCAAGCGCGAGCGCCCCTTGATAACGGCTGCCGTTGTATTCCACTTGGGTGATCCTGCCATAAAAATGGCCATTACGTCGGCGTTGGATCAACGCCAGATCTATCGGTGTGCTTTCGCTGACAACCGTGGGTAACCACACCCATCGAAAATCCAACGGCATGTACTCACGGTTACCCGTTTTAACCAACATCCGCGCTACTAGCGGTTCGCTTTGTTCAAATACCAGACCAGACTCTTGGAGGGTTTGCAATGGCACCCACTCAATCTCATGACGCTCACCAATAAGGGTGTAACTTTGGCCATCCCCTTCTAGAATTTGCCATTGATAAAGGGGCGCTGGCCAAAAATAACTCAGCCCACGCCAACCAATTAAACACAGCAAAGCCAACACCATCAGTAACGCCACACTCACCGCGCCACTGGTTAAATAGAGCCATGGGGTATCGGTACGGAACCCTTTATTCATCTGCTCACCTCCAGTTACAGCGTTGAGTAATTGCGACGCAGGCGCTGACGCACTAACTCCGCCACGGTATTAAAAATAAAGGTGAATACAAACAGCACTAATGCAGTTAAAAACAACACTCGATAATGGCTGCTATGGATGGCGGCTTCCGGCATTTCAATGGCCAAATTAGCGGCTAAGGTGCGCATTCCCTCAAAGAGATTCATATTCATAAGGGGGGTATTGCCCGTTGCCATTAATACGATCATTGTTTCCCCTACGGTCCGCCCAAAGCCCATCATAATGGCGGAAAAAATGCCGGGGCTTGCCGTAAACAGCACCACCCGTGTTAGGGTTTGCCATGCCGTTGCCCCAAGGGCAAGCGAGCCGTCGATTAAATGGCGTGGTACGGAGTAAATAGCGTCTTCAGCTATGGTAAAAATAGTGGGGATCACAGCGATGCCCATGGCAATGCCTACGACAAGAGCATTGCGTTGATCGAATGAAATGCCAAGAGTTTCCGTAATAAAAGCTCGGCCATCGCCATTAAAAAACCACACTTCCAATAAGGGGCTTAATGCCATACAAGCCCAAACTACTGCTGCTAATAACGGGATAAGTGCCAATTCACGGTATTGCAATAACCGCCATTGACGAACAGCAGCAGGCAATTGCAGCCAGCTCCAAGAGAGCAACAAAATGGCGAGCGGCAACAACAGCAATAGCAGTAACACCCCAACCAAATTTGCTTCCACTAAAGGTGCCAACCACATTCCGGCCAAAAAACCCAAGATCACGGTTGGGAATGCTTCCATAATTTCAATAGCCGGCTTTACCCAAGCCCGCAACTGAGGAGTCATAAAATAGGCGGTATAGATGGCAGCACCAATGGCAATTGGCACCGCAAACAGCATGGCATATAAAGCCGCTTTGACAGTACCAAACACCAACGGCAGAACGCTAAATTTGGCTTCAAATTCTTCAGCTGCAGAGCTGGATTGCCAAACGTAATCGGGCTCGCTGTAACCTTCATACCACACCCGTTGCCATAACGCAGAAAAAGAGATTTCAGGGTGTTCATTCCGTAATTCAAACAGCTGAACATGCTCTTTAAATTCCACAATAAACCCATTTCCTGCTGGGGAAAATGCCATGTTCAATAGTGGTTGAGACAAACGTTGCTGTAATAATTGTTGCTCTGAAGTGCTATGCCAAAAGCTCACATTGCCTTGCCAATCTGCCACGGCAAAGGTACGGCGAGCAGATTCAACCGCTAATTTTTGCGCGCTCTGCGCGTCGTCAAAATCGCGTACCAAGCGATACTGACGGCCATCCTCTGTCCGGCTTTCAAACCATTGGGTCACTCCAAGTTCCCCTTGTGCAAGCAGCAAAGAGCTGGCACCGGCTAGCAGTGTCATTGCCGTTACGGGGGCATTTTCAAGTGCCAAGGTTTGTCGATAATGCCATTGATTATTCTGGCGCTGCCACACATCCACTTGGTTGGCGGCACCACTTAAACTAAAGAGTTGTTGCTGATCGGGCGTTAATAACAGTTGCTGCAAATCCAATGGCAGTGCTGTCGTTACCGCCGGTTGCACCTGCCAATGCGACTCATCCAGTAAAAAATTGTACACATTCAGCCATTGCGACCATTGCCAAGGGCTTGTTTCGCTGCGCCATAACAGGCTCATTTCAGTGTCATTGGCACTGGCTACTAACTGTTTGATGGCGTCGTCGGCCAACGGCCAAGGTTGTTCACCAAAAGGATAACTTAATTGCGGAATCATAGAAGTGGTGGTTTGGCGATGCTCCCGAACAAACTCAAGCGAGACAAACAGCACCCCACCGCCACTTAAGCCCAGCGCAAATTGGCTGCCATTCGGCTCGACAACAGCAATGCTCGCTATACTCTGCCCTGCGGGGATCGCAATTTGTTGACTAAAATGCAAACCATCGGCCGCATAAAATTCCACCACCCCATCTTGAGTCAGACGATAGCCCAATTGTTGCAGTTCATTTACGCCCAAGGCAACGGTTGACGCTAATGACAACTTAGGAGCGCTAAAACTCGGCGTAAGCTTGGTACTTTGTGCTACCGGAAATACTACGGCCAGTAAGTAAAAAAAGACCGAAAGCAGCGCCACCAATACCAGATTACCGCCAACGACAATACTCCAACGCGCAAATTTGTCTTTGAACAAACGGCGGCGATGACTATAGAGCAAAGAGGGCGTAGCGGAATTCATACAGCAACAACAAAACCAAATAGCGCAAAAAAGATTGTCAATATAGGCTGGCTAGATGACAGTAAAATTACACAAAATGCTGGTCGAACAAAAAACTGACAAGTTGGTAATCGCAAATTAAGCATATGAAAAATAAACACTGTTTTGGTAGCACTAATTGATTTATTTCATTGACATGACGCTACACAAACCACACTTTAATTACCATTTTGAGACGTTATTTATGCTCACCTAAGAGGTCACTGTGGTTGTTTCCCCTAATCCCATGATTGAAAAAGAGTTAAGTTGGCTAAGTTTTAACGCTCGCGTGCTGCAAGAGGCAGCAGACGAGGAAAATCCGCTGATCGAACGCGTTCGTTTTTTAGGCATTTTTTCAAACAACCAAGATGAGTTCTTCCGTGTTCGAGTGGCGGGCTTGCGACGCCGCATCATGATTGAAGAGTCTCATGGTGGTGGGGGTAAATCACGCACCTTATTAGCTCAAATAAATCAGCAAGTATTAGCGTCTCAACAGCAATTTGATGCCATTTACCAACGCCTTATTGTTGATTTGGCGCGGCGCAATATCTTTTTAGTGAATGAAACCCAATTAAGTGACAATCATAAAACGTGGTTAAGTCAATATTTCAAAGACAAAATTCGGCGTCACATTATTCCCATCATGTTGACGGAAAGCATTGACGTTCAATCAAAGCTAGAAGATGGCCTAACCTACCTTGTCACCGAGCTGTGCAAAGAGGAACAGCGCCAATATGCGTTTATCCCTGTGCCATCAGATAAGGTCGCGCGCTTTGTGCAATTGCCTAGCGAAGGCAGCCGTAGCCGCACGACCATCATTCTTTTAGACAACATTATTCGCCACTGCTTGGCGGATCTCTTTACTGGCATGTTTGCCTTTGACGACATTCGTTGCTTCTCAATGAAGCTAACCCGTGATGCGGAATACGATCTCTCTAACGAGATTGACGTCAGTTTGCTTGAGCGGATGTCGGAAAGCTTAAAACAACGCTTAACCGCAAAACCCGTACGCATGGTTTACGACAGAGAAATGCCACAAACCATGCGCGAGATGCTGGTTAAAGAGTTATGCGCAGGCAGTTATGACAGCCTATTACCCGGTGGTCGCTATCACAATTTTCGAGACTTTATTGCCTTCCCAAACCCAGGCCGTCAATACCTCGAATACAATAAAATGCCAAGCTTGCCCAGTGCTCAATTTACCAACTATGCCACCGCCTTTGACGCCATCAGCGCCGAAGACATTCTGCTGCACTACCCTTACCACCGTTTTAGCCATTTAGTCGAATGGTTACGGCAGGCCGCTTATGATCCACAAGTGCGCTCCATCAAGCTTAATATCTACCGTGCCGCCAAACGTTCACAGGTACTGGCTGCACTGGTTGAGGCGGTAAAGAACGGCAAAGACGTAACCGTAGTAGTGGAACTGGCGGCGCGTTTTGATGAAGAAGCCAACATTGAATGGTCGAAGGTATTAACCGATGCCGGCGTTCGAGTGAGCTTTGGGATCCCATCATTGAAAGTGCACTCGAAATTAGCGCTGATCAGCCGTATGGAGCACAATGAGTTGGTGCATTATGCCCACATTGGCACCGGTAACTTTAATGAGAAAACCGCAAAAATTTACACGGATTATGCCCTATTCACCAAGGATCCGCGCCTAACCGATGAAGTTTCTCAAGTATTTGATTTTATTGAGCACCCATACCGCCGCACCAAATTAAATCACCTCATCGTTTCGCCACGCGACAGCCGTCGCCAACTTTACCGCTTAATTGATCGTGAGATCCAAAACCAGCTGTTGAACAAACCTGCTGGAATTACCTTAAAAATTAATAATTTAGTGGATTCAGGCTTAATTAAAAGACTCTACAATGCCTCTCGCAATGGCGTGAAAGTGCGCTTAATCGTACGCGGCATGTGCTCTTTGGTAACCGAATCTTCCGGTAACTCAGACAATATTGAGGCCATCTCCATCGTTGATCGCTTTTTAGAACACCCACGAGTGATGGTGTTTGAAAATGATGGCGATCATAAAGTGTTCATCAGCAGCGCCGACTGGATGGCTCGTAACTTAGATAATCGTGTTGAAGTTGGGTGCCCTATCTATTCGCCTAGAATTAAGCAACAGATCCTCGATATGCTGACATTGCAATGGAATGACACCCAAAAAGCACGCCGCATTGATCAAGCGCAAACCAACCCCTATGTTGCTAGAGGGAATCGACGTAAAATTCGCAGCCAAATCGCCACTTACCAATACTTGATAGAGCAAGAACGGTTACTGCAACAACCTGAGAGCGCTTAAGTTGACAAATCCTGCTTACATCGGCAATACCATTGCTGCCATCGATCTTGGCTCCAATAGCTTCCATTTAGCCATTGCCCGAGTATTAGAAAATCGGGTGCAAATGCTGCACCGTGTAAAACAGCGCGTCCAACTTGCTGAAGGCATGGACGAGCGAGGTAATTTAGCCGAAGCGGCCATGGAACGCGGGCTCGATTGTTTGCGCCAATTTGCCGAACACCTTGCCGCCAGCGACATCAACGATGTGCGAATCGTCGCCACCTATGCCCTTCGCAGCGCCCCCAATCGCAGACGTTTTTTACAGCAAGCGCGAAAAATTTTAGACGCCGATATCGAAGTGATTGCAGGCACCGAAGAAGCTCGATTAATTTTCCAAGGCGTAGCCCAAGCCATGGAGCTCGATAAACCAAGCTTGTTGATTGATATTGGTGGTGGCTCAACCGAATTTATTCTGGGGCAAGGCACTAAACCGCAACTCATGGCCTCATTAAACATGGGTTGTGTCAGCTACCATGATCGCTTTTTTGCCGATGGCAAACTCAGTAATAAGCGCTTCGATAAAGCCATTGTCGCGGCTCAACAACAGCTTGAGCCACTGTTAGATCGCTATCGAAAACATGGCTGGCAACAGGTTATTGGCTGTTCTGGCACCATTAAAGCACTGCTGTCGCTGTGCCATAATCCACACCAACCAGAACAACTGACACGCACAGGGCTTGAGCAACTCAAACAGACCTTAGTGGAACATGGTCATCAAGCTTTGCCACTGCTTAAAGATTTAAGCGATAGCCGCCTTAAAGTATTGCCAGCGGGTTTATCCGTACTGTTAGCCTGTTTTTATAGTTTAGAAATCGACGCGATGTCCTTCTCTAATGCAGCTTTGCGAGAAGGGGTGATCAGCGAAATGGCCGACACCGCTGATCACAACTCAGTGCGAGCCCAATCCGTTGCCGCCATGGAGCGTTTGCACCACGTCGACACGGCCCATGGCCACCAAGTAGCCGCAACCGCCATGCACTTTTTCCGCAGCTCCCCCTATCATAACCAAGCATTAGAGCAGCTGCTTGGTTGGGCTGGTCAGTTGCTTGAAGTGGGCTTATCCATGAATTTTCGTGGCATGCATCGCCACAGTGGTTACATTCTTAGCCACTCTAATTTGCCGGGTTTTACCGTGGAGCAACAACAGTTGCTCGGATGGCTGGGGCGTTTTCAACGTAAACGGTTAGATGGGTGTAAAACCGCGGATCTGCAATTGTGCGACGAAGACAGCCAACGTCATCTGCTTGTATCACTGCGATTGGCTGCGCTGTGGCACATTGGCCGTCGCCACCAAATGGCAATGCCGAAATTAAGCTGGCATCGTAATAAATTGGTGTTGTTACTGCCCAACGATTGCCCCAACAAACCCTTACTCGATGCGGATTTAACCCAAGAACAAGAGTGGCTGAGTGCACTTGATTGGCGTTTGGAGTTGCGCGCCAGCAGCGACTTATAAACACGATTTACTTAAGATCCATGGCACTGCGGTACTCTTCCATTCCACACCACTGTGCCAAGAACCTTTTTAGCAACTAAAAAGGTAAGCGGGCATACTGGTAAAACAAAGCTGTACTGTAATCTTGAGGCTTACTTTACAGCCAATTCCAAGCGGCTCGTTTCCTGCCCATTCACTAACCCAAGCCGCTGTAATTGCCGTTCGACCACGGCATTTGGCAGCGAGACATATCCCTCTTCTGCCACCAAAAACTGCCCTTGCGCCGATAAAATGTACCTAATAAATTCCGCCAGCAACGGGTCAAGCGCTTGGTTTGGGTGTTTATTAATGTACACATAGAGATAACGGCTCAGTGGGTATTGGCCGTTCACTGCATTGGCGGCTGTTGCCGTAATATAGGGCTGTCCAGGCCCTTTAGAAAGCGCTAAGGTTCGCACCCCCGCTGTCTGATACCCCATGCCGGAATAACCAACGGCATTAAGCGAGGTTGCCACCGATTGCACCACAGAAGCTGAGCCGGGTTGCTCATTCACCGAAGCTTTAAAATCGCCATTACAGAGGGCCCGTAACTTAAAATCGCCATAGGTGCCAGAAACCGAATTGCGACCATAAAGCTGAATATTACGCTGCTGCCAAGAACCGCCTAGCCCAAGCTCCCCCCAATGTTGAATGCTGTCACCACCACAACGCTGTGTAGCTGAGAAAATCCCATCAATATCAGTCAATTGCAGCTGCGTAATCGGGTTATCTTTATGCACAAATACCGCCAACGCATCCACTGCAACTCGAATCGCCACTGGCGGGTAACCAAATTGGCGCACAAACGCATCGACTTCACTGGCTTTCATCAATCGGCTCATCGGCCCTAATTGACTGGTGCCCATCGCCAATGCAGGTGGCGCACTGGAAGAGCCCGCAGCTTGCAGATCAAAATTCACATTAGGGTAATAATATTTAAATCCTTCCGCCCACTGGGTCATCAGGTTGGCCAACGTATCCGATCCAGTGGTGGAAAGGGTGCCAGAAATACCGCGAACTTTTTGATATTCAGGCAGCGATTCCACTGCCAAAGAAAACCCACTCAGCAGGAATAAACATAAGCTCAGACAGCGAGTTAATATCATCGGCTTAGCCCTTCTCTACATGAGCGACTGGCTCTTTAAAAACCGCATGCATTGCCGGAGGCAGTTCAAACCAAAAACGGCTGCCAACGCCCACAGTCGATTGGATCTGCAGTTGGCTGTTATGGTGACTCAAGGCGTGTTTCACAATCGCCAAACCTAAACCACTGCCACCGGTATCGCGCGAACGTGCGCGATCGACACGATAAAAGCGCTCGGTCAAACGCGGAATGTGCTCGGCGGCAATCCCCTCGCCTTGGTCTTGCACACAAAAATAGGGTTTGCCCCAACGCAAGCGCCACTGCACCGTAATGTCACTGTTTTCATCCGAGTAACGCACTGCGTTTTGTACCAAGTTGGCACAGGCCGAATGCAGCTGCATTTCATCGCCATAAACCATTAAGTTCGAATCTATCTCAAAGTGCAATTGATGACGCCCCGCAGAAAGATCTTGTGCCTCTTGTTGAACTTTCGCCAGCAGTGCCGGCATATCAACACGATGCCCCAAATCAATATCAATGGCCGCTTCAATGCGTGAGAGCACCAATAAACGATCGACTAAGTTTTTCATCCGCTCAGACTGTTCGCCCATAGCCCCATACTGTTTGGCCAATAGTGAATCCGGCTCGACAGTCATTTGCATCATTTCAACGTAGCCTTGCAACACCGTTAATGGGGTTTTCAATTCATGCGATACGTTCGCCACAAAATCACGCCGCATTTGCTCCAGCTGATTTACCCGAGTCACATCCCGTGCCAACAATAAACGTTGCCTATCACCATAGGCCATTACCCGAATTTCTAAGATACGGCTGTCATTAATTGGCGACGGCAGTTCTAATGGCTCGGAAAACTCCCGTTTATTCCAATAGCGCACAAAGCGAGGATGGCGCACCAAGTTATGGATACGATTGCCGCCATCCTTAGGCCAGCGTACTCCTAATAGGTGCTCCGCTAACTTATTACTCCATTGGATCTCCCCTTCACTGCTGAGGACTAACGTGGCGTCTGGCAGTGCCTCTGCACCTTGGCGAAAACGCGCCAACATACGCGCTAACTGAGCTCGGCGACGGCGGTTTTTTCCTTGCTGCCGATAAATTCCATTGAAAATTGGCTCCCAGCTGCCACTGCCATGGGGAGGCGTTAAGCTGCGATCATGCCACAGCCAATGCGCCAACCGCATCATATGGCGATAGTGCCATATCAGTAGAATCCAAGTGGCCAACAGCAGCGCCCAAGGCAGTTGATCAAAAAACCACCCAATTAAGGAAAAAGGTAAAAACCAACAGGAGATACGCAGCAACAATTGAATGCGGGAATACTCAGCAAACATGGATAAGCTCAGTTAATAAACGCGCTCGGAGAACAAAATGCCGCCAATAACGCAAAAACGCCCAAGGCCGAAGCAACCTTGGGCGAACACGAACGGTTATGAACCACCCATTAAGTTCGGGTAGAGAAGCGATAACCGGCACCACGAACGGTTTGTATTAAACGGTCATGGCCTTGATCTTGAATCGCCTTACGCAAACGTCGGATATGCACATCCACTGTACGGTCTTCTACATATACGTTGGTTCCCCACACATTGTCGAGTAATTGCTCTCGGCTGTAGACCCGTTCTGGGTGTGTCATGAAAAAATGCAATAAGCGGAACTCGGTTGGCCCCATGTCCAAGCTCACATCGTGGATAGTCACTCGGTGTGAAACAGGATCTAACCGCAAACCTTGCACCTCAATGGCATCTTCTAAACGCGTTGGTGCCGCGCGCCGTAATACGGCTTTAATGCGAGCCACCAACTCTTTAGGAGAGAATGGTTTGGTCATGTAATCATCGGCGCCCACTTCTAAGCCTTTGACACGATCTTCCTCTTCTCCACGGGCAGTAAGCATAATAATCGGGATATTACGAGTATGCTCGTTACTGCGTAACGTTTTTGCCAGTTGCACGCCACTGCCTCCCGGCAGCATCCAATCTAATAAAATCAGATCCGGATAAGGCTCGATAATGGCATCGAGCCCCTGCTGAAAATCCGCCGCGCTGCTTGCACGAAAGCCATGCTGCTCCAACATAAATGTAAGCATTTCGCGAATGGCTGACTCATCTTCAATGATTAGAATATTTGCAGTCATAACTGTTTATTAGCATCCGAAGTGACGATTCGTGGCGAATTATACTGACAGTTTAATGACAGAAATATGACTAAAACAACGCGCTATACGATGAAATCAGCGCTGCTTTCGTTCGGCTCACTGTTTGCACTGCCGGTACCTATCGTCACTCGGATAGTATAACGCCCACCCTCTTCTTAAAAACTGTGGCTCAGCCCTAAGCCCGAGAAGTGATCACCAGAACGATCGGTAAAATAGCCATATAACTTCGTGCTTTTAGCCAGATGCCAATCAATCCCAACTGAGAGCCCATCTGAGCCCAATTCAAGATCACTGTATTGGCTTTTAAGTTGCCATTGTTCCCAACGATAGCTGAGCGAAACCACCGTCCCACTTTGACGTTCGTCATCATTACGGGCTTGCTGGTAAATCACCCCCAACGTCCAATCATGGTACTTGCCACCGGCGGTAACCCGTGTGATGGAATCTTGCTGGTCAACATCCACATCTTGTGCAACTGCCAAAAAGTAAGGCACTTTGTTATAGCGCGCATCGCCATATCGGATGGCCAAAGAATACCCTTGTTGACCAGCTTGTTTAGTCGCGTTTTCAGCCACATAAGTTGCGCCAAACTGCCATTGACCTAATAGCGGTGTTTGATAAGTCATTGTTTGTGATGGGCGGTTTTCACCCTCAAAACCATAACGTGCGATATCACCGGCCAGATCAGAGAACAGATCCACGCGTCCCTGCGCCCGCTTTAATACCGTATCATTGCGGCCGATTGACCATTCCCCCCAGCGCCCAGCCAAACCAACATACTGGTTACGAGCGCTCAGGGCATCGGCGTCTGTTTGTTCGCTGGTGATGTTAACTCCAAACTCAACACGATAAAATACGGCCAAATTTGGCGTAAGATCATGTGTGCCTTTAACACCAATTCGAGAAGCGTTGGACTGAACAACCGTTTCAGATGCCACTTGATCCGATTTATAGGCCCCTTCCACATTTACTTTACCGTACAGCTCTAATTGCTCTGACGCCATTAATGGCATTCCCAATGAAGCCATCAACAAACCCGCAGTTAATTTCACATTAAAATCATGACGCATAAGGATATTACCTCTCCAGCACTAGCTACATCTTGGCAACATCATGACTGGAATTTTTTACATTTAATCATTCAAATCAATCAAAATCATTTATGCGACAAAAACGAAAAGGAATGATTTAAGGCTGTTGATTTTGAGTAGCAGCCCTTTGCGCTAGGTCGTGCTTTGCCATACACTGCCCGCCTTCGCTCTTGGCACAACATTTTGAGATTCAGGTAACTGCATGTGGTTTAAAAACGCCCAACCCTATCGTCTAACGAAAGCCATTGATTGGCCTATAGAGGAGTTAGAGCAGCACTTAGCCGCTTACCAATTCACCCCTGCCACGAGCCAAGAAACAACCAAACTAGGCTTCGTTGCACCCTTAGGCCATAAATTAGGCCAAAGCTTAATTCATGCAGCTGGCGACAACCTTTTGATAGCAATAGAAAAAGAGGAAAAAATGTTGCCGGCGGCGGTGATCCGCGAAGAGTTAGATGAGCGTCTCGATGCCCTTGAAAATGAGCATGGTCGCCCAGCGCGTAAAGCGGAAAAAGAGGCACTAAAAGAAGACATTATTGCAACACTGTTGCCCCGTGCCTTTAGCCGTCGTAAACAAGTACGCGCATTAATTATGCCAAAGCAGCAATTGATTCTAGTCGATTGCTCAAGCGCCAACCGTGCCGAAGAGCTGCTGTCATTATTGCGCCAAGCCATCGGCTCCTTACCCGTGGCACCACTGCTACCCAATACACTTCCGGAAGAAGCAATGACCGATTGGGTTCGCACTGGACGCGTCGGTAACCAACTGGAAGTACTCGAAGAAACCGAACTGAAGAGTTTGGCTGAAGCCGGCGGCAGCATTCGCTTGAAAGATCTGCCATTAGACAGCGATGAAGTACGCGCCTATCTAGATTCCGGTTTACTGGCCGCCAAACTCGCGCTGGATTGGGCCCAAAGCGTCAGCTTTGTTTTACACTCAGATTTATCCTTAAAGCGCATTAAATTTGCGGATGTGCTGCAAGAACACAACGACGACATTGATAAAGCCGATAAACTCGCCCGTTTAGATGCAGACTTTGCCTTAATGTGTGGTGAGTTTGCCAAATTATGGCCAAATTTATTAGATGCCATGGGCGGCGTCGATGAAACACTTTAACCACCCCAGATAAAGCCACTTTAACCCGCCTTTTAAGGCGGAAATTTTTGTCCTCAAACTCATCTTACCTATGGGTGTGTTTGAGGATTTATTCAATCCCCTAATTTAAAAATCAAGACGTTAATTAGCTCCGCCCTTTTCTCCACACGCGAAACATTTCATACTGTCGCCGGCACACCTACCCCCGCCAACAATGGCTAAATGCAAGCCAAAATAAAATGGGGCACCTACAACGCTATGACAAAACTGCTGTTAATTGACGCATTAAATTTAATTCGACGCATCCATGCCACACTGCCAAGTGATGACAACGAGGCGTTATTAAATCGTTGCCAACAAGCGCTGCGCAAAGCGCAACTAGCACATCAACCAAGCCATGCAATCTTAGTGTGGGATGGCGAACCGCAACAAAGTTGGCGGCGACAGCTTTACCCAGAATACAAAGCTCATCGCAAACCCATGCCCGCTCATCTTGCTGCGCAATTAGGCAATATTGCCGAGCTCTTTGCTCAACATGGCGTTTATTCAATTAAGCAGGCGCAATTTGAAGCCGATGATTTAATTGCAACGCTGGCAACAAAAACCGCACAACATGGCGGGCAAGCGCTAATACTCTCTACCGATCGCGGTTTTTGCCAGTTACACAGTAACGCCATAACCCAATGGGATCACTTTCAAAATGCGGCCATCAATGCCCAGCAAGTAGCCCAAAAACTGGCCATTAATACCGATCAGCTATTAGATTATTGGGCCTTAGCCGGCGACACCAATAATGGGATCCCTGGAGTACCTGGCATTGGTGCCAAAAGCGCGGCTGAACTGCTGAGCCGGTATAGCCACTTAAACCAGCTCTTTGCCGAGCTACCACAAACCAAGCAAGGCATGCGCTTAGCAGAACATAAAGCGCTGGCGCGTTTAAGCTACCAATTGGTCAAACTCAAGTGCAATTTAGAGCTAAATTTAAACCTTAATCAATTTAGAATTCAGGAAAAAAGATGACTCAAACTGTTTTAATTACCGGCGCCAACCGTGGCATTGGTCTTACTTTTGTTGAGCATTATTTGCAGCAAGGCGACAATGTGATTGCCTGTGCCCGCCAAACTCAGGCCACCTCATTACAACAATTGCAGCAACACTATCCAGAACAATTACGGTTACACGCATTGGATGTGGCCGATCCCAATCAGCTGCAAATGTTGCCACACGCTCTTGCAAGTACGCGTTTAGATGTTGTGATTAATAATGCGGGGATCTATGGCCCGAAAGGCTTACCGCTAGGTGGGATCAGCCCGGTGGAATTTGACCAAGTCATGCGCACCAATGTATTAGCACCCCTACTGATGGTGCAAGCGCTTCGCCCTCTGCTTAATCACCACAGTAAAATTGCCATTCTTTCTTCTAAAATGGGTTCAATTGCTGATAACAGCAGTGGCGGTGCCTATTTTTATCGTGCATCAAAATCTGCGGTTAACGCCATTGGCGTGAGTTTGGCTCGTGATTTAGCCAGTGATGGCATTGCGGTTGCTTTACTGCACCCAGGCTGGGTACAAACTGATATGGGCGGCCCCGCAGCCTTGATCGATACCGCAACGTCAGTGGCAGGCATGACCAAAGTGCTCGCCCAACTCACGCTCAATCAGTCTGGTCAATTTTTTAACTACGATGGCAGCGAGATATTGTGGTAAGACACCACTGATAAGGAACGCGGCAAAAAATAGCGCCGCGTTATGAAAAAACGGTAAATAAAGAATTCGCCATAAAACGGCTAATGAAGTTCATCAAAAAAACCAAATAGACATAGCTTAATACGCCACCAACAAGGATCACCATATAAGTTAAAAAGGAGACTTCTCGTGTACTCCAAATGCAGCGAAGCAGCAACATAATAGTGGCTGGAATGGCCGTAAATGCCGACACTAAGAATAGCAGCAACATCTGTGTGCCATACAAAGCATCAAACGTTAAGCCCTGTTCTTGAAAATTAGGCAGTACTTGCAATAACGAATGGCTACCGCCAATAAAACACAATAATGCACCAAGAAGTAAGGCACCATACCCCCAAGTGATGACGGGCTCTTCACTGCGCATTTTTTCAGTTTGAGCCATGTTTGAGCTGGCCGAGTCCATAAACAGTTTGATCCTAATACTCTCGTTCTTCAATTCTCTGCGTTAAGCGATTTAAAATCAAAAGACTAATCTTAAAAATCAAATCTATTCGACAAAAACACCCTCAGAATGATAAAACCATCGCCAACAATGCGAGAGAGATCACGCGTAGCCATCCCTGTTCAGCAAGGATATTTCTTTTCTGCAATGCTTATCGCCAAGACTTAGCAAACAAACCCAAATTACGCCAATGAAACACAAGCTCACCAAATCTGAACAACAGCAGTTGATAACGCTGCTGGATCATGCCGCTCAAGATGGCGGCTTAAACTACTGGCAAAGTCAGGGGTTTCTTACTCATATTCAATGCTTTCCACGTACTTTGGACCCCAGTGGCTGGGCCAGCGCAATCGCGGCAACAAAACCCAGCAAAACTCATTGGCCATTCAAAGAACAAGAGATGGATATGCTGTTTGTGCTGTATAACCAAATCCACCATCAATTGCACCACCAACAACAACTCTTACCCTCCAGCTTAGATGATGCCTTACAACTGCTGCAGCAACGACAACTGACGCAACCATTCCGTAATTGGTGTGCGGGGTTTGTTTATGGTTGGCGCTATTTATTTGAGCAATGGCAAGAGCTATTAACGGAGCCAGAGCAGCAGCAGCTTAAAGAATGTGTCGACTTTATTGGTTATGTCGCCACCCTTGGTTCTAATGAATCTTATGCATTGGAATGGCAGCAAGGTGCAGAGCCAAAGCCACAAACCTTATTAGCCATTTTTGAAGACAGCCTAAAACAAGTGTGGCTGCATCATCAGTCCCACGGCGGAAATGCCTTCGAAGAAACAAGGCACTAAAGCATAATCTGAACGGTTTAAAAGAGCCGTTCAGATCCCATTTCAGCGCTAACAAGTGCCGGTATTTAGCGCTATCTACTTATCTCTCGGCTCCAGCGCTGTCTGTTTTCACAGCAGAATCTGGCACTTGTTTTACTGGGGCTGTGTCTTCAGCATTGCCGCTGACTAGCTCAATAAAAACCTTGGCAGACATCGGTTTATAAAATAAAAAACCTTGAGCATATTGGCATTGTAACTCCGTTAATGCTTGCCGCTGCTGTTCTGTTTCAATGCCTTCAGCCGTCACTTTAATGCCAAGCGGTTTCGCAAAATTAAATATTGATTCCACAATGGGCTGGCCTCGCCCCTGTTGTACCAACTGTTCGGTAAAACTTTTATCGATCTTTAAATGTTGGATCGGCAGATCTATCAAGCTCTGTAGACTGGTGGCCCCTGTCCCAAAATCATCTATCGCTAATGCAATCCCTAACTGATCCAACAACTCGATAGAACGAATAATTCCAGAATCGTTGCCTAAGACACTGTATTCAGTAATTTCAATTTCCAATTCCTCCGGTTGCAGTTGATGTTGCTGAGCCATACTCCGAATAAAGCGGCGAAACTCTTCTTGTTGAAAATATTGTGCCGAGACATTAACAGCAATGCTTAAAGACTGTGGTAAGCGCCTAAGCTGTACAATTAATTGACAAACCTTACCAATCATATATTTATCAACTAAATGAATAATATTGGCTTTTTCAGCCATAGGAATGAACTCTGCTGGTGAAACCCAAGTGCCATTATCATTCCAACGTACTAAGGCTTCGCCGCCAATAATCTGCTGATCATTTAAACGCAATTTAGGGTGGATATAAAGCTGGAGCAGATCTTTGATAATGGCATTATGAAGCCGCTGTAACATCCGGCTATGTTGTGAATAACGCTGAAATTCTGCGTCATTAATATGGTGCACTGAACTTAACCCGTTTTCCTGAGCCATATCCAATGCGGTAAGACAACGCTGCAAACCCGCTTTAAAATGTTGAGTATGCAAAATGCGGATGTAGCCACAAGAGACTGTAAACTGAATAGTTTTATTGCCAATAGGCATAGAGCGCAATAATGGGTGACGCACCCACTGCGGGCAACAATGGCTAGGATCGTTTTTTTGCTGCTGTAATGGGTAAGCAATGATAAAGCGTTCTCGGGCTATTCGGCCACATACGCCCCCCCTAGGAGCCAATTTTTGCAAATTAATCGCCAAATGTTGAGTCAGCCTATCCACCAACTCAAGCCCAAATGAAACATTCAAATCGCGCATGCAATCAATCCCAATCGCAACCATGATCCAAATTTCTGCTTGGGCGCTAACTTGGGCAAGAGTTTGCCAGTGCTGCTCTAACCCAGCCTGATTAAATATACCACTGTGATCATAAAACGCTTGCTGGCGTAATTGTTGTTCAGCCTGATGCTGAGCGCTTTTATCTTTAATAAATAGCTGCCACACAATGGGGTCCGCCCCCGAGATCCGCTCTATATGAACCAAAAATTGCCGTTTGCCATGCTGGGGATGACGGTAATGCCAATTAAAATCAGCATTGTGACTGCAAGTATGTTCAGGGGCAAAATAGCCAAAAAACGATTTATCAAGCAGTGGCTTAGCCGAATCAAATCCCAACATGTTCAGTGCTTGGTCATTGATGTATGCAATGCCACCCTCTTGATTTAAGTGCACTAATCCATCTGAAACGTGCCGCTGCAGTTGTTGCAACTGCTGTTGGCTGGAGAGCTGCTGTTGTTCCAGCGCAAGGCATTGCTCAAATAGTAGGTGTTGCTGCTGATGCCCCTCAGAGCTTAATCGTCCTAAAAAGCGGTTTTTGTTACTCGGTAAAACACGATGAGTCAAAAATTCCTTTAGCTGAAAGCGCGTACGCTGATATGGCAAACCAACAAAACACCAGGCAGCTACACCCAAGAGCAACACTAAAGCGAGTAGTAACCCATGCCGATACCGCCAAGGCAAATACTGCCACAAAGCACCATCCCAATTTACACTGCGATGCCATTGTGGCCATTCAGTCAGTTCAATTAGTATAAAATTGGTACCACCATCCACGCGAGGGAAATGACCAAGCCAGAGCTGAGGTGAGCCATTTTGGAACCCCCATTGTTGCTGCTGATGCCAGCGGTTTATTTGCTTAAAGGTTTCCGCAGCAAGCGGGCTATTATTGCTCCCTAAGCGGTATACTTTGGCCTTGTCTGAAAGCTCACTATGTTCCGGTACAATAAGCCACCCTTTCTTTAAAGGGGGCCAAACCAGCCATTGTTGGAAGCCTAATGGCCAGATTTTTTCATCAGTGGCAGCAAACCACGACAATTGACTTTTTAATTCGGCATCCAAGCGCAACAATTGTTGCTGCTGCCAACGAGGAGCTACTATTTGATATTCAAACCAAAGCTGCAGCCCAACAAATAGCCCTAATGCGCTGAACAGTCCCCAAAATATACGCATTCACTGGGCCTCAGTTTCAGGCACGGCGCGAATAACGACCCATCGCATGCACACATCCTTGTGCCAGAGAATTACATTACTTCAAATAATAGCTAGCTATTTCTTACTTGCTTAACTTGTTCCCAAAAAACGAAAAGGGCACCCATGTGGGTGCCCTTTTCTACCGTAAGGCAAAAGCTTATACGCGAACGAAGTCTACGTGAGTTACTTTTGGCTTGAACGGGTGACGCTGCATGGCTTGCGCCTTAACTTTAACTTCTTGGCCATCAACAACCAGAGTCAGCTCAGAAGTGTAGAATGCATCGTTAGCTTGAGCGTGCAAAATGGTATCGTGTTCCATTTCGATAGACATTGCTTCCGCTTCACCACCGTAGATGATTGCTGGAATTTTGTTTGCATGACGTAGGCGGCGGCTCGCACCTTTCCCTAAATCAGTACGCAGTTTTGCTTCAAGAGTGAAGGTCATGGTTTTTACCTCAGTATAAATAACAGAAACGGATCTTTGCGACCAAGATCCGTTACCTCGCTTATTAAAAGCGGGCGGATGATATCATAGGCCTTAAAATAACAACAAGCCATAACCATTAAAAATTGCCTGGTTTCTAGAATCTATGACTAATTTCAATACCAGAACGCTCACTTGGGTGTTTTCTGACCGCCAGCTGCGCAGTGTTAAAGAATAAAAAACGCGAATTAGGTTAACCTAATTCGCGTTTTTCTGCTTTTAATGGCGACAAATGCTAGCCGTTACGGCGACAGCGTTTGAGCTAAAGCACTTATTTTTAAGCGGTAGCATTTTCGTAAAAACGCTGCTTATTAATGTACATTTCTTTATCTGCCAAATCGATAGCAGCATTTAAATCATGGTTGGTGACTTCAGCCAAACCATAAGTAAACGACAGTACCAACCCTTTCTCCATAAAGAAGCGAGATATTTTAACATTTAATACATTTAAGCGGTTTTCAATATCATCTTTAGAAGAAGAATTAAAAATAACTACAAATTCATCACCACCATAGCGGATCACGACATCTTCATCTCGAAGTGAAGATTTAACTAAGCAAGCGAAATCAACCAAACATTCATCGCCAACCGCATGCCCCTTTTGATCATTAATGAGCTTGAAACCATTCAAGTCAATAAAGGCAACGATTTGTTCGTTGTATGATGTCAAATGATACTTAATGAACGAACGGCTGTAGCACTTAGTCAGTTCATCTTTATGGGAATCAACCAAACCAACGTTCGATGGACAAATGGTCGTGATAATAAAATCTTTATTGTTATAAACCATTTTTTCACGAATGGTATCGTATTGCGTACCATCGAACTCTTCTGTTTCCTGTATAAACATCAGTTCTTTGTCGTACAAAAGTTTCTTATCTTTTTTCAGACAAATCCGATAATGTTCATTATCTTCCACCAAGTTCTGTGGGTTCAAGCCAATAATTGAACCGCCAACACATTCACGGTGCGCGGTGTTGTCGTAAATAACCACACCTTCGTCATTACGAAAAACAACGAGTTTTTCGGTTGAATCGACTAAGGCCATAACACCATTATTAATAGCAGACGAACGCGTAAAATAAATGTTACGCAAGTTCTTCATGGTAATGTTGGCGTCTTCGTTGTATACCAGCCCTAATATGTCATGCTTTTTAATAAAAGCATTTAGATTTTCAGGCAGCAAGTCTTCTTCAGACGCATTACGCATATACTCATAAAGAATGAAATCCAAATTGACACCAGGGTTGCGCGGCTGGGTTTTATTTTCAATTGGAGGCTCATTATGAAACATATCAAGCTTAACAATTTCTGAAAGCAACATTGGCTTAAAGAAATAGTAACCTTGCATAATCGGTTTATCCGCAAAAAGTTCAATTAAGTCTTTTTGACGTTTGGTTTCAACACCCTCAAAAACAATCTGTTCAGTGCATAATGTTTTTATTTTGGCGTATAAGAATGAAATGTGTTTGAATTTAATGAAGTTAGTATCGATGTCTTGAATCAAGCTCATATCAAACTTAACTTCATCTGCATCAATAGAAAGCGCTAGCGCTGCAGTAGCAAAATCTTTACCAAAATCATCCACTGAAACCTTAATGCCTGCCGCTTTTATTTTGGCTATGCTCTCATTAAAAGTCTCATTCATGTTGACTTCTTCATATTCGACCAATTCGAAAATTACCTTTTTCCCAGCAACTTTTCGAATGGCGGTATCAACAAAATCAGCGCACAATAAACTGGTTGGATGCAAATTAATCGCAACCGGAATTTTTACATTATAGTTAGTAATATCGCTAACACAGCGCACCACTACCGACAAATCAAGAGCAATGGTATCGTTTATATCTTCAAGGAACTCAAAGAATGATTTAGATACTGGCGTTGGCCGCAATAAAGCTTCCAATGCAACAATACGGCCATCTTGAACCTTAGGCTGATAAGCCAAAAAGAACTGAGTTAGCAGCGTTGGATTGGCTTCTGCATATTGGCGTGCTACTGCATTTGGTGTGCTGTCGATGTGTTGTAACATTTCATTCTCTATTGTCGGTAATAAGGCAGACTAAGCCACATAAATACCTTAGTTATCCCTAAACCTCGTTGGATCAAATTCGAGTATTAAGAAGTCGATGGTGTAAAAATATTGTTCGGATTGCTGCCCTACCTGTAACGCCATTTGATTTTTGATTAACTGTGCTTATTGTTCAAAAACCAAAGGTTACAAATCGACCAGTGTAGTTAGTAATGCAACCTCAACAGGCGCTACCTGCACTGCTCACTTTGTGTCAATATTTTGACACAACAAATCATAACCGAGAGAATGCACGCCTTCAAGTACTTAAAAGTAGCGCTGTGTAGCAAAAAATGACGAAACTGGACATTTAATGCGCAATCAAATTTCACCTTGTTAAATAAAAAACAGCACGAAACACGAAGCAAACATTCAGATTACAATTCGACCGCAAAACAACCACCATGGCGACATGTGCAAACTTTTTTTCTACAAGCCACTACCATAGGCATTGCGGTCAGTATAATTAACTAGTAAGCCTTTTTGAATCCCTTCCAACCCTTGGTTTTGGGCATTTATCGCGCTCTATCCAATAAGCAACACTGGGTCAATTTTTTGACTGGCGCGCAATTGAGTAAAATCAACCCACTGGCCCCGCAACGTCAAAATTTAGTCACAGTTACCCCCGTGACAGATGCGTTAACTTTTTTTCTAGTTACCCAATATTTGCGACTGAGCTAACAAAAATAGCCTCACAAGCATTCACGCTGATAAAATCAGTCTATTGTTCTGCTATCACAAATGTTGAAGTATTTCTCTATGGCTTTAATCCCTGCGAACTATCGATCTCTTGAGCAAGGTTATCGCGACCAAGCTCTGAAACTTTACCCATGGGTATGCGGCCGCTGTGCCCGTGAATTCCAGTATTCCAATTTACGTGAACTCACTGTTCATCATATCGATCATGACCACAGCAATAATCCTAAAGATGGCTCAAATTGGGAATTGCTGTGCTTATACTGCCATGATAATGAACATGAAAAGTACACTCATGCTGCGAATTACGGCAGCACCGTTGAAGCGGGCGAAGATCTTAAACGTCCGGTGGCGACCAGCAATCCCTTTGCTGATCTGCGCGCGATGATGGAATCAAATCAAAAAAGTAAATAATAGTAATGCCATCAGCTTATTCCGCTGGTGGTTGCTGTTCCTCTAGCTGCTTTTGATACTCCGCATTGAATTGATCTAAAAGTGGAATTGGAACAGCCGCAGCTTGCATGAGATCCCATACAGGGCGGTGCTCAGGGGTAAATTGGTTCGCCACAGTACCAATGTTGGCTAAAGTCACCTGCCAATCAAATAACTCCCCTACGACCAAATGCGTATAACGTGCGGCTTCATAATGGTGATTCAAGGTCCAATAATCGCCAGAGCTAACTGCTGTTAACGCCGCCTCTGCCTGACGGCCTTCAATAAAACCTTGTGCTATCAGGCCACTGTCCCATTGGCTTTGAAAAGCCAAACGACCGTAATAAATAACCCAAGCCAACCCTTCAATTGGATCAAGCTCTGCCCACTGTTCAGGATTCAGAGATAGGGTGCGGCCATCATTAGATAAGACGAACGTCCGTTCCTGCTCTTCTTGCCACGATAACCCCGTTGCTTGCTGGGTTTGTCGCGCCAACAATTGCACCAACAACGGCCGTTGTTGTTCAACATCTAATTGCGACCAACGAGCCAATAACGTGCTTAATTCATCGTCTTCCATTAAACCAGAGAGCAGATGCAACGCCTGACGCTCCGTTAACGGATTCACCGCCCGCACAAAGTTTAAGGCTTCACGCTGCAATATAAACCCTTTAGGGTATTGCTGTTGAACCGATTGATTAGCAAATGTTTTATCAAGTTGTACTGGCACTCGTTCCATGGTTCTTGGCTGCCAAGGCTGAGCCATAGACGGAGCACACAACAAAGTCGCCGATAAAAGTGCCGAAGGCCACAAGGAAAAGAAGCGATATGTCATGGTTAATAATTACATTTCAAATGAAAAATCCGCTGCAGAGTAATCAAGACGTGCGCTGCTGTACAGAGTAATGACTAACAATAATAAAAAGAGTCAATTCATTCAAAGCGATGGTTCCATTAGTCCATCGTCAGTGCGCTTGATGAGCAACTAACAAAAGTCATCATTCTGAATCAGAAACGGCGATCGAGACCCAAACAAAATATACCGCAATTGCGTTAAAGTTCGCGGTTACCAAGACAAATAGGCTGGTATACTAAGCACCATTTATGATTCAGGAACAAGCATAATGACTCTCGATACCAAGGCCTTTTACAGCCAAAATAGCCAAGCTCGTTACGAAGCGACCTTAGAAGGCATTCAAGAAAGCCAAGTGTTATGGACTTTAGCGGATGAACAAGGCTGCGTGGTTTTAGAATCAAGCCAAGAGCGTTGCATCTTGATTTGGCACGATGAGGCATTGGCACAGAGCTGGGCAACTGGCGAATACAGCGAATGCAGAGCGCTGGCCATCTCATTGGAAGATTTCATTAACAAATGGGTGCCTGGTATGAGCAACGATGGCTTCGATTTGGCGGTTGCCCCAAGCCTTGCCGGTGAAGGGATTGTACTAAGCCCTGAAGAATTTGCCGACGATTTGGCTTAAATCATCGTCTTCGTTGCTCACCATCGCTGTGCTATTAGAACCAACCTTAATGGTTGGTTTTTTATTAGAGCGATAACAACAATCAGCGCTTGCTAATGGACCATAGGATAGGCAGGTTAGAGATCTTACTCCGTTACGATTGGTTGCCTATCATGACCCTCAATTTGATCCCTGAGTTACAGTATTGGTATCAACAAGGAAGCTGGTTCCAATGGCAACAACATAAGATATTCTATGGCGAGCATGGCGCTGGTGAGAGCATCATACTGCTGCATGGGTTCCCAACATCCAGTTGGGATTGGCAATATTTACAGCCGGTACTTTCCCAGCACTTCCAAGTCGTGCATCTGGATTTGCTAGGCTTTGGCTTTTCCGACAAGCCCAACCAGCCCTACTCTATTGGTGCTCAGGCACAGTTAGTCATGGACTTACTTGCTACATTGGGGATCCAGCATTGCCATATTATTGCCCATGATTATGGCAACTTAGTGGCACAAGAGCTCTTAGCCCACCACAACCGCAGCCAATGGCGCTCTTGCACCTTACTCAATGGGGTAATTTTCCCTGAATTACAACAACCATTATTAAGCCAGCGTTTATGGGCAGGCCACTGCGGCTCCTCTTTGGCTTGGCTATTTACTCGACATCTACTCAAGCGGCTATTTAGCTATGGCGGCGGGGCGCACCCACCTAGCGATTATGAATTGAAAGGCAATTTACAACTGCTGCAGCTACAGCAGGGAACGCAAAATTTAGCGCAGCTCAGCCACTATCTCACTGAAATGCAAGACTCACAGCGAGTTTGGTTTACCGCGCTTAGAGATTGTGAGGTGGCATTACAAATGATTACCGGCTGTGACGATCCCAGTTGCGATGCATCAATGTTGGCGCGTTATCAAACCGAGCTGCCACACCGTCCCTTAATTCCACTCGATGGAGTCGGCCATTTTCCGCATTTAGAGGCTCCCCACCGAGTGTTACAGCAGCTGCTGCCTTTTTTGCAACGCCCCTGCGCTGCTTAGAAACGATGGCAACAGGTATTTAAAAAAACAGATGCGCCATCAACGCAATCACGGGCAGTGAGACCAAGGTACGCAGCAAGAAAATCAACAGCAACTCCCAAAGCGTTACTGGGATTTTCGAGCCCAACAGCAAGGCGCCTACTTCAGACATAAAGATCAGCTGAGTCACCGATAAAGCAGCAATCACAAATTTAGTCAGATCACTTTGGATCCCTGTTGCTAAAATCGACGGAATAAACATATCGGCAAAACCCACTAACATTGTCTCAGAGGCTTCTTTGGCAAAGGGGATCTGCAACAATTCTAATAGTGGCACAAAGGGTAACCCCAGCCAGCTAAACAGCGGCGTATACTCCGCCACAATTAACCCGGCCGTACCAATCGTCATTACCACCGGTAATACCCCAAAGACCATATCAATGGCATTTTTTAAGCTCAGCCATAATACGCTACGTAGGCTTTTTATCTGCGCCACTGCATCCAGTGCATTTTGCAACCCAAAGCGCAGCACACTTTGCCCTGCTGGTACCATTTCATCATCTTGCGTGCGCATACTACCGTCGATTAAACGGTCTTGCTTACCCGATAATGGCGGCAAACGAGGCACAATCAATGCCACAATAATTCCCGCTAAACAAACTGTAAGGTAGAAGGCAACAAAATGATCCTCCAAACCCACTTGAGCCAACACAACTAAGCTAAAGCTTATCGATACCGCAGAAAAGGTGGTTCCAATAACCGCCGCTTCGCGTTGGGTATAGCGCTTTTCTTCATACTGTTTTGAGGACATTAAAATCCCCACCGAGCCATCACCCAACCAAGAGGCCATGCAGTCAACCGCAGAGCGGCCGGGTAAATTAAAGAGGGGGCGCATTACCTTGGTCAGTAAACTGCCCACCATTTCAAGCAACCCAAAATGGGTAAGCAAAGGCAACAGCAGGCCAGCAAAGACAAACACCGCCAATAAGGTGGGCATTAGCTCTGCAAAGACAAAACCACCGGTAAGATCGCCCACAAGTATGGCCGGTCCGGTGCCGGCCATTATCATCAACACCAGTAGTCCTGCAATGCAGCGAATAGCCAGCCATAATGGGCTGATATTAAGCAAACCGTTTAAAAATGGTTGCTCGGCCAGCCACCGTGGCTGAGCCATTTTTATCACCACTGAAGCGGCTGCAGAAAGCACCAGTACGGCTGTTAGCACTGCATCAAT
>JAWXTX010000026.1:0-30317 GCA_044433165.1 Ferrimonas sp.
CCGACGCGCTGCGTATCACGCTGGCGGCCATGGCCTCCACTGGGCGTGACATCAATTGGGATATGAATCGCTTAGAAGGTTACCGCAACTTCGCTAACAAGCTCTGGAATGCCAGCCGTTATGTGCTGATGAATACCGAAGAGCAAGATTGCGGCAAAGCCGGTGGCGAGATGAGCCTAAGTTTGGCCGATCGCTGGATCTTGGCGCAGTATAATGACACCGTAACAGCGATGCGAGAAGCGCTCGACAGCTACCGTTTCGATTTGGCGGCCAACGTGGCTTACGAGTTTACTTGGAACCAATTCTGCGACTGGTACCTCGAGCTGACCAAGCCGGTACTGCAAAATGGCGATGCCGCCCAGCAACGTGGTACTCGTCATACCCTGTTAACCGTATTAGAAGGGTTGCTGCGCTTAATGCACCCACTGATGCCTTACATTACCGAAGAGATCTGGCAAACCGTCGCGCCGATGATAGGCCCAGCGGGCGACAGCATTATGTTGATGCCCTATCCTGAGCACAACCGCGCTTTAGAAGACGAAGTGGCCAAGGCCGATTTGGAGTGGGTAAAACAGTTTATCGTCGCGGTACGTAACGCTCGTGGTGAGCTGAACGTCGCCCCATCTAAGCCTTTATCTGTACTGCTGCAAAACGCTGGCGCCACAGAATTGGCTCGCATTGAAGCCAACCGCATCATGCTGACTCGTCTTGCAAACCTAGAGTCCATCAGCGAATTGCAAGGTGAAGCGCCAATGTCGACCACGCAGATCATCGGTGACATGACCTTAATGATCCCAATGGCGGGCTTAATTGATGTGGCGGCCGAAGTGGCCCGTATCGATAAGCAAATTGCAAAGTTGGCACAAGAAGCGGAACGCGTTGAGAAAAAGCTCTCCAATCAAGGGTTCTTAGCCAAAGCACCGGCCGACGTGGTGGCCAAAGAGCAAGCGAAGATGGATGACGCGAAACGGGATATTACCAAGCTGCAAGCGCAGCAGCAGCAGTTACAAGCACTGTAACCGTCGCGGATAAATAACAAAGGGCAGCGTATTAAACGCTGCCCTTTTTGTTGATGGCATGCCATCAATCATGGAACAAGAGGCAACCACTTGAGCCACTTGCCATTGCGCAAGGCTTAGAATCGTTTTTTGATCCCAACCGTCCATACTAAGCCGGTATCGCGGTTGCTGGCATCGTCGGCATTCCACGTGCGGTATTGATATTCACCGCCTAGGTTAATGCGCCAATCTGGCTGAATGTAGTAGCCTAAACCCGCCCCCACTTTTGTGGTCCAGACCGTGGATACATCATTAGGGCCAACGTGGCCATCATCGGTGATAACCCCCGCATTTACCGCAGCAGAAACGTAAGGGGCGAATGCGTTATCAAAGCGCCATTCATGGCTTAAACCGGTCACCACACTGTGCAGCTCAGCGCCGCTGCCAATGCTTTCAAATTGGTAGCCTAAGTGAAAACTTACCGCTTGATTCATTTCCCAATGGAACTGAATGGAAAAGGCATCGCTGTTTGTGCGCGCGTGCGGTTCAAATTCAAAATTATTTTTTAAGTTGAAATAGTTAAAGGAAACACCATAAGGCGATAACGCCAGATCTTGTGCCACAGCCGGGATCGACAATGTGCTGGCCATGGCCGCAACCAAAAGAATTTTTTTCATTATTCACTCTTAAATAAATAGCCCACGCGCACTGCTCAACCCCCAAAAGGTTAACTAAATGTTGATAGCGGCGTGGTAAACAACAGATTTACGACAAATTATGCGCAATTATAACGCGATCACTCTAAATAGTAGAGATGAAGTTTACGCACGGATGCTAATAATTAGGCACGAGCGCTGCTGACGTGAATTTAAGACGTAAAAAAGCCCCAGTCTTTAGTGGGGCTTTTTTTCTGCGATTTGGTATCGGGAGGGGGACTTACCCAGAGACAAAAATAAACGAGCAAAAATTACAAACAAATACTTTGACGATTACGACTATTTAGCCTTTCGCACAATTACATTTAGCCACTTTTCATCTCGATCTGGTCGAGCATCTAGTGTTAACCAAACGCTTTCTTCCGCTAACGTTGATAACTGACTCAGTAATATGCTTATAGATTCTTCGTTCATATCAGTAAATGTTCGTCCATCTTTTACTCTCTCTTCATTGCCATACTTGAAAGAGAAGTACCATACGCCACCAGCCTTTAATGTCTTTTCTAATCGACTAAAAACGGTTAATAGTTGCTCTTGTGGAACATGTAATAGTGATGCACAAGCCCAAATTGCATCATATGAGTCAGGTGCATCGATATCCTGAAATGCTTGATGCTTAACGTTAATGCCAGCATAAGCGGTTGCATGTCGTACCATTTCTTCTGAAGCATCAATAGCTTCAACATCAAACCCCATTGATAAGAAAGCTTTAGTATCACGACCTGACCCACACCCAGCATCAAGAATAAGTGCATTATCTGGCAATAATTTTACGAATGGTGAATACAATGATTCCATGTCAACGTTAACTGTACCGTCAACAAAAATTTGAGCATTATCGTTATAATATTGAATGGTCATTAGAATGTAATAATCCCACATATTTCAGGCTGCCATTCATGGATCAGCTTTTGTTTCACTATAGCGTACTGAGACTGCAAAAATGCCGCACGTTGTTGCTCGTTATTACCTGTTTGTTGGATTAACGTCTCACGTAACGGTAGATGGCTATTGATAAAATATTCATTTCTCTTATGTAGGCGACGAAGTAAATTTACACTAGGTACTTTAGCGAACTTACCCTCTTTACCTCGATTACAGCACTGACATGCCAATACAAGATTCCAAACACCATTTATATTTGTCACATGTTCATTCGCAACCCACGGAAGAAAATGATCAACGTCAGCTAGATTATTAGCGCCTGAATCAACACTAATATCATCGAAACAGTAGAAGCAACGTCCCTTTTGATAACCATTTAAGCTATATCTACAACTGGTTATATCAACTCGTCGTTCTCTTTCAGAAGTGAATAGCGTCTTTAATTTGGGATCGTATTCAACAGCAATCAGATTACGTGATATCCCCATACGCCATCCCTGCTCAACTAATTTCCAACGAGCTTCTGTTTCATGCTTAAAATTTGAAAATTGGTTGCTTTCTGTTAGCCGATAAAAGTTGTCAGTTAAACGAATTCCTTTAACAGTAGATTTTCGTTCATCAAGAAAGAATCGATTATCAATTTCAGCACCATTTACGTTATGAAAGGCATCGATGACATTATTAAAACCAAGCTTTACTGTCGTACCAATGAGAGCATCATCATCAAGATGACCTTCATTATGTGCGACACAAGCTTCAATGAACTTACTCGATTTAGATGTAATTTGTTTTGGTGATTGCTTTAAATGCTCACAAAGATGCTGACTAAAAGGAATGGCAAGTTGTTCCAAGGTAATTAAACCATCCTGTCTAGCGTGTAAATCAATAAGAGATTTTGCTAATGCAAACTTATATGAAGCCACGTTTTTGCCAAACAAAATAATAGAACGCCAGTAATTCTCATTGCTTGGATCTACTTGATAAAATTCCATGATACACCTAAAGCGTTAATAGTGTTTTTTAAAGATGGTATAAAATAACTTATCCGATGACACACCATCAACAGACTCGCTAAATATTACGTTCTCAGCGTCAAATTTGTCCACAAAGCTAACCTTTGGAAAACCATACCCCGCGTAAATTTCAGCAAGCGATAATTTTTTATCAACCATGTGTTTTTTAACGTAATGAGTTTTGTCATTTTAGGCAGTTATCATCTCATTACCCACTAAGTCACGATTAACCAGTGGTAAATGCCTTGCGATATTCTTTATTAGACTGAGATTCAATGCCAACAGCTTGAGCCAATGACAAGCCCGCTTCAATCGCTAAGCCTTTGCGTTTGTAATCGTCGATCACGTTAAATAAGCGGTAAGTACGGCCATCATTTAACAGATCGCGCATGAAATTCATCGACCAAACTTGAATTTAATTATGCTGAGTTGTCACAGCAGGGCCGAAAAAGTACCGGATTGCGTTAGACAGCTTGGATGGTGTTGCACACTTAATTAGGTTAACCAAAACAGGATATGCACTGGAGCCGCATATCTGCGGTAGTGACATTAAGCGATGAAACCGCCAAGTCGGGTAAATAGTCAAAGCGATACGAGCCCAGTCGCACTGTGTTTTTAAATATATGAAAAAGCCCCAGTCTTGCGACTGGGGCTTTTTCTGCGATTTGGTACCGGGAGGGGGACTTGAACCCCCAAGATGTCACCACCGGCGGATTTTGAATCCGCTGCGTCTACCAATTCCGCCATCCCGGCTCTGTATGGCTGCATTATAGGGGGCTTGCGCCACAGTGCAAGCGTCATTTGGTTCGTTCGTTCAAAAAAACAGCCAACATGAATCACTTGCTTAAAAGATGCTCAGGTGTAGATTATTTTGTCGTCAGATTGCGTTTTTTTAGATATTATCCGCCACCAGAAAAGGGCATAAGTAGAGAAATATGGCAGCGCTCGTGGTCAATAAAAAGAAAAACGCCGAAATAAAAAGTGCGCACGAACCTATTTGAGAGTTTTTAAGTGCGTTTTTGGGGACACGGTCAGTACCAGCACTAATAAATAAAGGCACTCACTGCGCTATCTCAACACTCTCTATACTATATAGGGCGTTTTATTCTGGTGTGGAAAATGCTTGGCTGAGTACTAACGTAACCATTTGTAGATTTAAGCAATAACGCCTCGGGTACCAAAATCTTTGTTGAATAAAATCGATTCATTACCGCAATGGTTTAACCACTATGGTTTGCATGGTGCCAAAGACAGGGGCGCAGCACTGTAAAATTCCGGTTAAAAGGAATGAGAAAAGGCTAAAGATTTACCTTTTAAAGTCGATAGTCGTCGTAACGAGATTTTATTTTTATTGGTATCTGGAGAATCGTAATGGATGGGGTATCGAACACCGGTTTAGACCTACTCGGTTCGAGTCTGGGCTTAGCCACCAGAGCAAACACCGCTTCGGCGGCGCTGCCGTTTGCGGATGCGCACGCTCAGCAGCAAGGAGGCCAGTCCCACAACGGCCAACCACGGATGGAGCCTACCTCAAATGTGCTCGTTGGGGAGTTGGTACCGACGCACAGTGCGAAACCTTCTGAGCAATCGCCAGCGGCAGAAGCCGCTGCGGAAGCTAAGATGGATGTGGATCAATTGCAGCAAATGGTGGCTGAGCTGGAAAGCTTTTTTAATGCCAACAAGCGTAGTTTAAGTTTTCAAATTGACGATGACAGCGGCAAATCGGTGGTCACCATTAAAGAGGTCGATACCGATGAAATTATTCGTCAAATCCCATCAGAAGAGATGCTGAAGTTTGCGGTAAAACTTTCCGATCTTAGTGGGTTATTTTTAAACACCAAAATATAGGGACAAGATATTATGGGAATTTCCTCCCCGGGGATCGGCTCTGGTCTTGATATTGTCAGTATTGTTACGGCGTCGGTGAACGCCAGTTTCGCTCCTCGTACGGCCAGTTTTAATGCCCAAGAGGCGCAGATCAACACTCAGATCTCCGCCTTGGGTAATTTAAAATCAGCGTTGTCGGCGTTCCAAGAAAGCGCGCAAGCGCTGCAAAAATTAGATGCGTTTGATAAGCGTACCGTGAGCAGCAGCGACAGCAGCACCATCTCCGCGACAGCAAGCTCCGACTCGAAGGCTGGCTCGTACAACATGGTGGTTTCGCAATTAGCGACCAACCAAAAGTTGGGTACGGCAGCGGTTGAGTCTGCCGATAGCACTTTTGGCACCGGCAGTTTAACCATTGCCGTTGGGCCGGTGAGCATCGTGGATGGCGAAGAAGTCAGCTCGTCGCTCACCATTGATATTGGTGAAGAAGATACCTTGGCGGATATTGCAGCCAAAATTAACGATTCGGACGATAACCCAGGGGTGACGGCGACCATCGTTAATGGCCGAGATGGCCCGCAGCTGGTTATCACCTCGGATAAGACCGGCGTTGAAAACGAGATGAGCATCAGCGCCACGGGCAGTGATGCGTTGACCGGCTTATTTGGTGATTTAACCGAACTGCAAGCCGCTCAAGATGCGGAAATCAGCATCGATGGCATCACGGTAACCAGTGCCAGTAACACCATTAGTAACGCGATTGAAGGGTTAACCTTAGAGCTTAAAGAAGCCAATCCAGACAAAAACGTGACCATTAATGTGGCCATGGATGTGGATGGGGTAAAGTCGAGCATTGAAGAGTTTGTGAACAACTTCAATGCCCTGCAAAGCACCTTAGGCTCTTTAACCAGCTATGACGCCGCCACTGAAACGGCCGGTGCCTTACAAGGGGATAGCTTAGCGCGTGGGATCAGTAGTATGCTGCGCAGCACCGTGGGCAACAGCTACGATGTGGGCGGCCAAAACAGCAGCTTAAGCGCCTTTGGCGTTACCTTTAATCAATCTGGCCAGTTAGAAATTGACGACACCAAATTGACTGAAGCGATTACCGGTAACATGAGCCAGTTAAGTGCGCTGTTTTCCTCTGAAGACACCGGTTTGGCTTATGCACTGGACGATCGCCTTGAAAACTATTTGATGACCGGTGGCTCGTTTGACTCACGAGACGATACCTTGCAGCGGCAATTAGCGAGAATTGAAAGTTCACGTACGTTGTTAGCCATGCAGCAATCGGCTTATGAGTCTCGCTTGTATAGCCAGTACAACGCCATGGACGCCATCTTGTACAACTTAAGCACGCAGTCTGCGAACTTAGTGAGCTCGCTCTCTTCGTTACCGGGCTTGGTATCAAACAATAACAAGTAACTCATCGCATTATGGAACTAGAGCAACAATTGCAACGTCTTGATCTCGACATCGCCGAGCATTTTGCTCGTTCCATCGATGAACTTGATCCATTGATGCCCGAACTGGCGGCTTTGATTGAACAACGAGCCGCCGTGATTGATCAATTATTGCTGCAGCCTCAAGGGCAAGATCGCCAGTGGTTGCAGCAACGATTAAATGATACAGCACGGTTAACGCAGCAAGCGCAAAACCATCAGCAAGATGTCAAACAGCAGATTGGCCAGTTTCGTAAAGGGCGAGGTCAAGTGCAACGTTATCAACAAGTCGAAGCAGGACAAGGTTAATGAGAAGCTCCCTTCAAGCGTACAACAAGGTCAATATCGGTGCTCAAGCGGCTGCCGCCAACCCACATAAAGTGGTGCAGATGCTATTAGCCGGTGCCATTGAAAAATCGTTGCGCGCTAAATTAGCGATAGAACAGCAGCAAACCGCTCAAAAAGGGGAACTGATTGGCCGTGCTATCGACATCATTTCGCATTTGCAAGCGGCGTTGGATCACAACACTGGTGGGGAATTAGCGGAGAATTTGTCGTCTATTTATGGCTATGCCGTGCGCCGTTTAGGCGAAGCCAACGCCACCAACGACGGAGATACCTTAGTGGAAGTGGCTGGCTTGTTACGTACCTTGAAAGAAGGTTGGGATGCCATCCCAAGCGAGCACCACCACTTACCCATTGCCGGCTAATTCCCGTCAGTCATAAAAGCCAGAGCAGCCCTTGCTTGGCTTGGTGACTTTAAATCAATCAATGCAGTAACGCGTTACTGCATTGGATAAAAGAACACCAATTGTTGCCCGTGGCACAAAATATTGTGCATAGATTGTTGGTGTTCTAAGCAAAGGCTGGTAATTTTAAGCGCTTATTTTAGAATACGCGTCGTTTTCGCAATTTATTATCCGCCTAGCTTGTAAGAGTTCGATTCTCCTCATGCACAATACACTCCCTATTCTCGTCATTGATAATAACGCGGATCGTCAAGATCGGTTGTCTTATCTGCTTTGCTTTTTAGGCGAACAGGTGCAACAAGTGGCTTTGCAACAGTTATCGAACTGCCTGCTTAAAGGCCCATATCCTGCGGTATTTATCGCCAGTGAGCTGTTGAAAAACAGCACACTACTAAGCGATTTCGCGCAGCAATCTTTCGTTGCAATCGGCGCATTTGATGGTCCTTTAGTCAACCAGCCCAACTTGCTCGGTAGCTTGTCCGATCCGTTTCGCTACCCTGCTTTTAATGAAGTATTGCAGCTGTGTCGGTCGTATGTGCGTCTCAATGCATCGGCGCTGAAAAATGGCGAAGTCGGCGGTAATAAATTGTTCCGCTCCTTGGTGGGCTGCAGCGCCCCAGTGGCACAAGTACGTGAATTGATAAGCCAAATTGCCCCCAAAGAGATGAACGTACTGATCTCAGGCGAGCTGGGTACGGGCAAAGAGGTGGTGGCGCGGAACGTACATTATTTATCAAGCCGCAGCCAAGCTCCCTTTGTACCAATTAACTGTGCTGCTATTGCTCCTGAATTATTGGAAAGCGAACTGTTTGGCCATGAGCCAGGCGCTTTTATCGGGGCGATTAGCACCTACCAAGGGCGGATAGAACTGGCGCATGGGGGAACGCTCTTCCTTGAAGAGATCGGCGAGATCCCTTTGCATGTGCAGATCAAATTGCGGCAAGTATTAGAACAGGGGTACTTGGTTCGCATGGGCGGGAGCGAGCGCATCGATGTGAATGTGCGGATCATTGCCACCAGCCATCAAGATTTAACGGCGATGGCGCATCAAAATGCGTTCCGCGAAGATCTGTACTATGGCCTTAACTTCTTCCCGATTGAAAACCCACCATTACGGCAACGTAAAGAAGACATTCCGTTACTGCTTAATGAGCTTATTTGCCGCTTAGAGCGTGAAGGCAAAAGTACCATCAACTTCACCAAAGAAGCACTCGAGCGCCTGCAACATTACGATTGGCCGGGCAACGTTCGTGAGTTGGCCAATGTGGTTGAACGGTTAGCCATTGTGTATCCCAATGTCACCATTACCGCCGAGCAACTGCCGCAGCAGTATCAACCATCAGCGGGCACCCCCATGGCCGCGACTGAGCATACATCCAGCACTGCAGTACACGCTGACGAAAGCGAGATGCTCAATGGTTTATTCAGTGGCGAACTGGCGTTAGAAACGGTCAAGCCAGCCTTTAGCAATGCGTTGCCTGAAGAGGGGCTGGTACTTAAAGACATGTTGGCAGAGCTTGAGATTGACATGATCCGCCAAGCGTTGGATAACAGCGGCCATGTGGTTGCCCGTTCGGCCGAATTACTTGGTATGCGGCGCACCACCTTGGTGGAAAAAATGCGTAAGTACGGGCTAAGCAAAGATCTGTGATCCACCAATCTCATTAAGCCATCCATCCTCTATACACTGTCCTATTTAGGCCGCCATGTTGCGGTCTTACGCGTTAGGCAGCGCAGCCATTACCCATCGCTGATGGGCGTTGATGACCACGAGCGACTACCCTTAAGCGTAGAGTTATTGTGCTTGGGTTTGGCGCGGCATCAGTGCTGAACGGGCTCATGCGCCAATAACAACAATCACAACACGACAATGACGTGAGTTTGACGGAATGCAGTATGTCTAATGTGGCCACCACCGTAACGACCCCCTCTGCCGCTCCCCAGCTGCAAGCCAATAGCCGTTGGCATCATCTTATGCAACTTTTGCCGGCCGGCGTGTTGGTGTTGGATGAACAAGGCAAAGTAACCGAAGCCAATGTGCACGCCATCGAACTGTTAGGCGAACCGTTGTTAGGGCAACCTTGGCGGCAAATCATCGACCGAGCTTTCGCGCCCCAGCGGGATGACGGCCATGAGATCTCACTACGTAATGGGCGACGGGTTAAGTTGGCCACCAGTGCCTTAGATCCGGAGCCGGGGCAACTGCTGATGTTGACCGATCTGACCGAAACCCGCGAGCTGCAATCAAGCGTTGCCCACCTACAACGTTTATCGGCGCTGGGCAAAATGGCGGCTTCGCTCGCGCACCAAATTCGCACGCCCTTATCGGCCGCGCTGCTCTATGCGGCCAATTTGACCAGCCCGCAGCTGGATGAAAATGGCCGCCAACGCTTCCAACAACGATTGCTGGCGCGTTTGGGCGAACTGGAACAGCGCGTGAATGACTTGTTGCTGTTTGCCCGTGGTGGCAATGAATCTCAGCTCAGCACGGTACGTATTGATGAGCTGCTACAACGGCTGCACCAAAGCTGCGAAGCGCAGTTGCAGCAACATCACATCCAATGGTTGGTGGCTGGCGACATGCAAGGCGCCCTACATGGCAATGCCGATACCCTATGCAGTGCCATGCAAAATGTGGTGATGAATGCCATTGAAGCCGGTGCCACCGCCTTACAAATACAAGTAGAGCAACAACAGCAATTTGTGGAACTGCGCTTTTTAGATAATGGCGGCGGCATGGATGACGCCATCCAGCAGCAAATTCTGACGCCATTTTTCACCACCAAAACCAATGGCACGGGCTTGGGGCTGGGCGTAGTGCAAAGCGTATGTCGCAGCCATGGTGGCCGTTTAACCATTAATTCCGTTTTGGGGCAAGGCAGTTGCATCTCGCTGTTTATTCCCCAAGCGCAAGAGGATGCAGTGCATGCAGACCAAGATAAATCCTAAAAAAAATAAAATCTTAGTCGTTGAAGATGATCTCGGCCTGCGAGAAGCGGTGGTCGATACTCTGTTGTTAGCGGGCTATCAATGTTTTGAAGCCAACCACGGCATTGACGCATTGGCCTTACTCAGCCATCAACCGGTGGACTTAATCATCAGCGATGTGCAAATGGCGCAGATGGATGGCATTGCCTTACTGAAAAATTTGCGCAAAAAAGGCAGCACCTTGCCGATTATTTTGATGACCGCCCACGGCAGCATTGATGCGGCGGTAGAAGCGATGCGCTACGGTGCCAGCGATTATTTAAGTAAACCCTTTGTGCCACAACTGCTGCTGGCGCAAATCGCCCGTTATTTAGAGAGCGACGTAACGCTTGATGACGCGCCAGAGCAGGGGCCGGTAGTGGGCGATCCCAGCTCTTTACAGCTGCTGACTTTAGCGGCGCGCGTGGCCAAATCGGAAGTGTCGGTGATGGTACTTGGGCCATCCGGCTCCGGCAAAGAGGTGCTGGCGCGTTATATCCACCAGCATTCGCCCCGCGCCAAGCAGCCGTTTGTGGCCATCAACTGCGCCGCCATTCCTGAAAACATGTTGGAAGCAACCCTATTTGGCTATGAAAAAGGGGCCTTCACCGGCGCCGTTAATGCCTGCCCCGGTAAATTTGAGCAAGCGCAACATGGCACCATCTTGTTGGATGAGATCACCGAGATGGATCTGAATTTACAAGCCAAATTATTGCGGGTATTGCAAGAGCGGGAAGTGGAGCGTCTGGGCAGCCGTAAAACCATCAAATTAGACGTACGAGTATTGGCCACCTCCAACCGCGATCTGGCCCAAGCGGTCGCCGCTGGCGCCTTTCGAGAAGATCTATACTATCGATTGAATGTGTTTCCATTAGCGTGGCCAGCACTGGCAAAACGCCCCGGTGACATCATCCCATTGGCACAGCATTTGCTTTTACGCCACGGCCAGCGGCAATCGGGTACGGCACCGCAATTAAGCGAGCAAGCGCAACAACGGTTATTGCAACACAGTTGGCCGGGGAACGTGCGTGAGCTGGATAACGTAATGCAGCGGGCATTGATCTTGGCGCAGGGCGATCACATTGAAGCGCAGGATCTGTTTTTAGATGGCACCTTAACGCCGTTAGCGTTGCAGGAACCTTGGTCGCCACCGGCGCCAACGGTTGCCCCGTTGCCACTGGAGCAATGGTTGGATGAGGGGCCAAGCGGTGCAGTATTAGAGCCAAACGTGGCTGAGAAGCCCGCGCCACCAAGCGCGCTTTCCCATCCGGCGGAAGCGGGCGCAGCAACGGCAACATTAGCCAATAGCGACCCCGCTTCTGGGCTGAGCCAAGGGTTAAGCCAAGACTTAAAGCATACTGAATTTCAGATGATTGCAGATTCATTGCGGTTACATCGAGGCAGCAGGAAAGCGGTGGCTGAACAATTGGGTTTAAGCCCGCGAACCTTACGCTATAAATTAGCAAAAATGCGTGACGCAGGTTACGAAATTCCAGTCTAAAGTGAGCTTAATGTAATTAAGCGATGACATAACTGGACGAGCTGCTACTATGCGCCTTACATGGATTGTTATGCGCCTAAAGGCATTATCACACTAGTAAATACTGATATCACATCAGTTTAGTGCTTATTAATGTGGTTTTTTCTACCTAAAGCCATTTGGCTTTGTTAACAAAAAGCAGAGTGTTTCGTGTTCTGCAGCATGAGCAAACAGTCGCTTTATTGGGGCTGCTTTTATTGGTAGAGGGTGTTATCACCCTGTAGCAACAAGCGAAGCAGCAAAGCATGTTTATTGAAGATAAGAACAGACAACCATGACCATCTCTACATCAGCATTTTCTCCTGAAATGAGCGCCATCGCTTTGGACTTAGGTGCGAAGCCAAATGGGATTAGCGTTAGCAGCACCCAAGCAGACTTTGGCGCTCTGTTAAATCAAGCGTTAAATAACGTTAATGGCTTGCAGCAGCACAGCAACGCCTTATCTACGGGTTTTGAGCTGGGTGATCAAAGCATCAGCTTAAGCGACACCATGATCGCCAAAGAAAAAGCCTCAGTGGCCTTTGAAGCGACAATACAGGTGCGTAACAAATTGGTTGACGCATACAAAGACATCATGAATATGCCGGTATAATTGGCAACAACCTTATATTTAAGCAGTTTTAAGGAATAATGGTGGCAGAGCTTACTCCCTCCACAGATCTTGCCGTGGCCAATAATAATGGTGGCGGTTTGGCTGTTAGCAGCAATCACGCTGCTGAAACCATTGAAGAGAGCAAGTCCAGCCCGTTAGCGAGCCTGGGCAGTACTGACACCGTGCGCCAAGTGGCGTTAATTTTAGCGTTGGCCATTGCGCTGGCGTTGGCGGTGTTTCTGGCCATTTGGGCGCAAGAGCCGAATTATCGCCCGTTGGGCAAACTGGAAACCCAAGAGTTGGTGGAGACACTGGATTTCCTCGACAAGCAAGGGATCAAATACCAGCTAAAAGGCGACGTGGTCTCGGTGCCGGAAGATCAATTCTCCGACATTCAAATGCAGTTGATGCGTGCGGGCCTAGGCTCGGCGCGAACCAGTCAAGATTTTCTTACTCAAGGCAGTGGCTTTGGTGTTAGCCAACAGCTTGAACAAGCGCGCCTAAAACGCAGCCAAGAAGAAAACTTGGCGCAAGCGATCAGCGAACTGCGCAGCGTTACGCGAGCACGGGTGCTATTGGCGCTGCCGCGAGAAAACGTGTTTGCCCGCCAGCAGCAACAGCCCAGCGCAACCGTTGTGGTTACCCTAGGCCGTGGCAGCGAGTTAGCGCAAAGCGAAGTCGACGCCATTGTTGATTTGGTGGCCTCGGCGGTGCATAACCTCAGTCGCGATAAAGTGACCATTACTGATCAACATGGGCGCTTATTGCACAGCGGCTCGCAAGATGCGGTGAGCGCGCGTGGCCGACGTGAGCTGGAGCTGCAAGTGCAGCAAGAACAGCTGATGATGCGTAAGATCGACGGCTTGCTGATCCCCGTTTTAGGATTAGGCCAATACAGCGCACAAGTGGCTGTACAAATGGATTTTTCCAGCACCGAACAAACCATGCGTACCTTTAGCCCAGACGTGGCGTTGCGCAGCGAAATGGTGATGCAAGACAACCAAACCGGTAACGGCCCAATTGGGATCCCCGGGGCGCTGACCAATCAGCCGCCAATGGACAGCATCATTCCGCAGCAAGCCACCGGCGAAAACGTGACCACCCAAACCGGTAATGGCCGCAGTCGCAGCGAGGCAACGCGTAACTTTGAGCTGGACAGCACCGTTAGCCATACGCGCAATCAAGTGGGCACCGTGCAACGGGTCACGGTCTCTGTTGCGGTGGATCACCGCCCTCAGATGGACAGCAATGGCACCTTAACCATGGTGCCGCGCAGTGATGCAGAGCTGCAATCCATCCAACGTTTATTGGCGGGTACCGTCGGTTTAGACACCCAACGAGGCGACGTATTGGAAGTGATTTCGGTGGCGTTTGCAGAGCAACTGTTACCACCAGAACTGGAACTGCCACTGTACGAGCAGCCGTGGTTCTGGCGCGCCATGCGCATGGCTGTGGTAACGCTATTAATGCTGGCCTTACTGCTGATTGTCGTGCGGCCAATGGTTCGTAAGTTGCTGTTCTCTAATGAGAATAATGACAACAATGACACGCAAAACCACTTGGCAGACTTGGAAGATCAATTCTCCAGCGATGGCTTTGGTCTTGGTCATAACGTCGATTACAGCTACGGCGATGACGGCACCATCCAATTGCCAGATCTAAATAAGGATGACGATGCTCTGCGTGCAGTACGAGCATTGGTTTCGAACGAGCCTGAATTGGCGGCTCGAGTGGTCCAACATTGGTTAGAGCAAGAAAATGCCTCCTAGTACCCAGATGACGACGAGCACCTCAAACTTTGATGTGAGCACGCTCAGTGGCGCCGACAAAACGGCCATTTTATTGCTGAGTTTAAGTGAGGCGGATGCCGCCTTAATCCTCAAAAAGATGGACCCGAAACAGGTGCAGATGGTTGGCGTTACCATGGCCAACATGCAAAGTTTTTCTCAAGATAAAGTGGTGGCCGTACACCGCTTATTCTTGGATGAAATTCAAAACTTCAGCTCCATTGGCTTAAACAACCGCGAATTCGTGCGCAACGCCTTAAGCCAAGCGCTTGGGGCGGATCGCGCCAGCAATTTGATTGACCAGATTGTGATGGGCAGCGACGCCAACGGTTTGGAATCGTTGAAATGGATGGACGCCCGTCAAGTAGCCAACATCATTGTCAACGAGCACCCACAGATCCAAACCATCGTCTTGTCGTACTTGGAACCGGATCAGGCTGCGCGCATTTTGGATCAGTTCAACGAGCGCGTGCGCCTCGATCTGATCATGCGCATTGCCAACCTAGAAGAGGTGCAACCTGCGGCATTGCAAGAGCTGAACGACATCATGGAGAAACAGTTCGCGGGCAGTGCCGGTACCCAAGGCGCTAAGATGGGCGGCTTGAAGACCGCTGCCGACATCATGAACTACATGGACAGCAGCAACGAAGCGATGTTGATGGAGCAGATCCGCGACCAAGACGAAGGCATGGGTCAGAAGATCCAAGACTTGATGTTCGTGTTCGACAATTTGGCCTCCCTCGACGACCGTGGTTTGCAGATTATTCTGCGCGAAGTGACTCAAGAAGTGCTATTGCCGGCGCTCAAAGGAGCCGACGATGCACTGCGTGGCAAGTTGCTGGGCAACATGTCGCAGCGTCAAGCCGAGTTGCTGATGGACGATCTGGAAGTGATGGGCCCAATCCGCTTGTCGGAAGTGGAAACCGCTCAGAAAGAGATCTTGGCCATTGCGCGTCGCTTAGCCGATTCGGGTGAAATCATGCTTGCCGGTGGCGGCAACGATGAGTTCTTATAATCCGCAGGCGAGTGACCAATGAGTATGATTGATCCCCGCACTCTGGCGTACTTGAACAATCAAGTAAAAGACTGGAAGTTGCAGGACTTTGACCAACCCGAAGGCAGTGTTGAGGCCGCGGACGACGAACTCGTCATGTCGCTGCCTACCTTAGAAGAACTGGAAGCCATTCAGCAACAAGCGTGGCAAGAAGGTTACGACGAAGGCAAACAGCAAGGCCATGAGGATGGGCTCAAAGAGGGCCGTCTAAAAGGCGCGGAAGTGGGCCTGCAAGACGGCTTAGAACAAGGTCGCAGCGAAGGCATTGCCGCCGGCGTGGAAGAGATCCAACAGCGCTGCCAACGGCTCGATGAAATCATCGCCCAACTGCAAGCCCCCTTGCAGGCGATGGACGAGCAGATGGAGCGCGAGCTGGTGACCTTGGCGATGAAACTGGCGCAGGCCGTGGTACAAGTGGAATTAGCCCAATCGCCACAAGCGGTCTTGCAAGCACTGCATGTTGGCGTTGGGGCATTACCGCAACAGCGCCAAAGCATCACCATTCAAGCCAACGCCGAAGACCTAGCCTTGATAGAGCAAAGCTATGGCGCGGAAGAGTTGGCTAAGCGCGATTGGCAGCTGCAACTCGAGCCGAGTTTATCCACCGGCTCACTGGAAGTGGTGACCGAGCGCAGCCAAGTGCCGGTACTGGCGGATGATCGCCTGCGCCGAGTGCTGGAAAACTTTGCCGCCAAGCCGCGCCCCGACGTGCTTGAACCCGATTACGCGGTGTTGGGCTCTGCGCCAGTTGATACGGATGCGTTAACGGCTCAAGCGCAAACCCTGCAGGCCAATCGCTTGGCTGAAGAGGCACAGTTTGACCAAGTAGAAGCCACTCTAGGGGCTGAAGAGGCCGAGATTGAAGGCGAAGCATTGATGCCCCGTGAAGCCCCAGAGTCTCACGTCGAGCCTGACGCCGTGGTTGCCGAGGCTCTCTCAGAGGCCGAAACCGCCGCATTAGCGGAAAGCTTAGCGGGCACCAGCACGGTATCGGATGCCGAAAAAGAGGCGCTTGCCGACATCGTCCATGAGGAGCCAGCGGCAACTCAAACGACGGCTCATGCCGAGTTAGAGGCGGAAGAATACACTGGGCTGAGCACTGAATCGTTGGCCGAACTCGATCCCGCCGCCATTGATGCCGCCGCCGATGCGGTGATTGCAGCACAGAGCGCCCCTCTTGATGATGCAACGACGTCAGACGAGGTGAGCGGCGCAGAGACGTTGAACCGCCCGCATGCCCCAGACGCGTAACCGCGCAGATTAGGAGCGTCAATCATGACTTTGCAACAACAGCGGACGGATCGCTTAATTCAGCGTTTGCAAGCTTGGCAAGAAAACGTGCAACCGGTGCCGCTAGTGGCATCGGGGCAACTGCTGCGCGTTGTGGGTTTAACCTTAGAAGCCGTTGGCTGCCGTGCACCGGTTGGCTCGTTATGCCGCATTGAAACCGAAGAGGGAGAGCTGCGCGCCGAGGTCGTCGGTTTTGATGATCAAGTGCTGTATCTTATGCCCGTGGATGAGCTCAAAGGGGTGTTACCCGGCGCGAAAGTGACGCCCTTGGGGATCAGCCAAAAATTGCAAGCTGGCCCCGAATTGCTGGGGCGCGTGCTGGATGGCAACGGCAATCCCATTGACGGCTTAGGGCCACTGCAAGCACGAGACAGCATCAGCCCCCACGCCACCTACCTAAACCCCATGTCACGCAAGCCCGTTCATGAACCCATGGATGTTGGGGTGCGTGCCATTAATGGCATGCTGACTGTTGGTGTTGGCCAGCGCATGGGCTTAATGGCAGGCTCTGGTGTGGGTAAATCGGTGCTGCTGGGTATGATGACCTTGGGCACCAATGCCGATGTGATTGTGGTTGGCCTGGTCGGTGAGCGTGGGCGTGAGGTAAAAGAGTTCATTGAAGAGATTTTAGGTGAAGCGGGGCGCGCGCGCGCCGTGGTGGTGGCCGCGCCGGCCGATACCAGCCCGTTAATGCGCTTGCGTGCCTGTGAAACCGCCACGCGTTTAGCGGAATATTACCGCGATTGCGGGCAAAACGTGCTGCTCCTGATGGACTCGCTGACCCGTTATGCCCAAGCTCAGCGGGAAATTGCGCTGGCCATTGGCGAGCCACCCGCCACCAAAGGTTACCCGCCATCGGTGTTTGCCAAATTACCCAGATTGGTGGAACGCGCGGGCAACGGCGGCCCTGATCAAGGCAGCATTACCGCGTTTTATACGGTGTTAACCGAAGGCGATGATCAGCAAGATCCCATCGCCGACAGTGCCCGAGCCATTTTGGATGGCCACATTGTTCTGGCGCGGCAATTGGCTGAAAGTGGCCACTATCCGGCCATTGACATTGAAGCCTCCATCAGCCGCGTGATGCCACAAGTTACCGAGCCTGCGCATTTAGAAGCCGCGCAGCGGCTAAAGCGGCTGTGGTCGGCCTATCGTCAAAATAAAGATTTGATTGCCATTGGCGCCTACACCCCAGGCTCCGATCATAACGTGGATAAAGCCATACGTTTGCTACCAGGGCTGGAAGCCTTTTTACAGCAAACCATGCGCTCTCCGGTCAATTACCAAACCAGTCTTGAACAACTGGCGCGGATCTCAGCGCAAGCCAAATAAACACGCCATCAAGGCATCAGGTGGGGCACGGCGTAAACACGCCGGCCCCTCTCACGCCAACGCCAAGTGCCTCTGCAACCGTGATGGAAAGATGGCAAATCGTCCCTTAAGGAGGCCCCATGGCCGATCCGAAACAGTTACGCCGCGTTCTCACCCAAATGACCCAACAGGTAGAACTGGCGCAAGCGGCCTTGCGCGAAGCCAAAGCCACAGAAACCTTACTGCATGATCAGCTACAACAACTGCACCAATACCGTTTGGACTACCTAAAACAAGCGCAGCAGCAAACGGGTAACACCGTGGCTGCATCGCACTACCAGCAGTTTAATTATTTTATTAATAAGCTGGATCATGCCATTACCCAGCACATTTATAAGCAGCGCCAACAACAAGCGAAAACTAAAGAATTGGCGGATCAATTTCAAAAAATTAACCAGCGCTACCAAGCGTTGCAGCTGTTGATTGATAAAACCGAAGGGCAGCTCTTACAAAAGCAAGCGAAGCGTGAGCAGCAAGCGATGGATGAATTTGCCACCTTGCAATACGTGCGCCGTCGCAGTTAACGCGGGGACGAGGCCGGCGTGGTGGCTGCCAGCGCCACCATAAAACCGCGCTGAACGCTTTGCCAAGCTGAGGTTGAAAGAAGCGCGCCACCCCGCTGTGGATGGGTTTGGGCGCGCTCTGTCGCATTTTAAAATAAGCGTTATTGCCCCGGTGGGATCTGCAGCTCTTCTGGTACGGGTAACTCGCTGGGTAAGGGCGTTGGCTGTCGGCCTTGGCCACGGCGATACTGCTGCATCTGGAAGACGTAGGCCAAGACTTGCGCCACCGCACTAAATAACCCTTCTGGAATGGGCTGATCCAACTTGGTGGAGTGCGACAGCGCCCGAGCCAACATCGGCGATGATAAAATGGGCACTTCATATTCGCGGGCAATTTCACGAATTTTCAGTGCGATCTCATCATTACCTTTGGCCACCACAATGGGGGCAGGGCTTTTTTCGCGGTCGTACTTTAAGGCCACGGAATAGTGGGTTGGGTTAACAATAACCACGTCGGCCGTGGGCACTTCGCTCATCATCCGTCGCTGCGCCATTTCACGCTGTAACTGCCTGATCCGGCCTTTCACTTCCGGTTTCCCTTCGGTTTGTTTGTATTCGTCCTTCACCTCTTGCTTACTCATTCGCAACTGTTTGTTGTGATTCCAGAGCTGATAAGGCGCATCAATCATCACGATGAGGATCAGCGAGCAGCACAGCAGCACAAATAAGCCCAGCAGCAGCTCAACCGAGTCGCGAATCGAGCCATCTGGGTTGCCATGGGATAAGCCTAAAATTTGGTCGAAATTCACCCACAATAGGGTGAAGGCGCAGCCGGCGATCACCAAAAACTTGGCGATGGATTTGAGCAGCTCGACAATCGCCTGAATGCCAAACATTCGGCCAAAGCCTTTAATTGGGCTCATTTTATTGAGTTTTGGGGCCGCAGCCTCAAGGCTAAAGCTCATGCCGCCCATGGCGATATTGCCAATAAAACCAGCAATAAACAGGCTGACAATAAAGCCCAGTAATGGCCAAGCAAGGGTAGCCAGCAGCTCAAAAAAAAGCGGCCTTAATGCGGGCGCGCCAATGGCTTCAAGTCGATTCAGCGAAAATTGCCCACGCGCCACTTCAAGCAGTGCCTTAGCTAAAGACTCGCCAACGGCAATCATGGTGATAGCCGCCGCCACTAAGACCGCAGCCGTACCCAGTTCTTTCGAGCGCGCGACTTGGCCTTTTTCACGGGCTTGCTCGCGCCTTCGGGGGGTCGCTTCTTCGGTTTTCTCTTGGTCGTCGCCGGCTTCAGCCATGGCTCCTACTCCCTGTCATAATCAGCCTGTGCAACAGCGGCGCGCGGCTTAGTGAGATTAACGTTGGTGATGCTTGGCTGCGTTAGATCTGACAGTTCAAACGCAGCAGATCACAGATGATCACTTGCCCTGCATCCCAAGTGCGGAAAAAGTGTGGCACCACGCCATCCAGAGTCAGCCATAAAATGAGCAGCCCCGAGAGCATGGTAATAGGGAAACCGATGGCAAAGATGTTGAGCTGTGGTGCGGCTCGGGTCATTACCCCGAAAGAGAAGTTAATCAACAACAACGCGGTAACCGCCGACAAAGACATGGTCAGCGCATTGGCAAAAATTTTGCCGCCAAAATCGGCCATCTGTTTGAGCGATTGTGGTTCTAACGACTCGCCAATCGGCAGCGTATAAAAGCTTTCCACAATCATGGTGATCATCAATAAATGGCCATTTACCGTGAAAAAGATGAGCGTCATCAGCAACAGGTAAAATTGGCCGACCAAGGGCACTTGTTGGCCACTGGTGGGATCAACGAGTGAGGCAAAGCCCAGTGAGGTTTGCATGCCAATAATTTGGCCGGCTAAAACGAAAGTTTGGATCACCATTAAGCTGACAAACCCAACCGTAATGCCAATGAGTAATTGCTGAGCCACAATCAGCATGGCTCCCACCGAGAACAGTTCTATTGCTGGGGGCTTGGGCAGCAAGGGGGCAACGGCGGCAGTAATTAAAACCGACAACAGCAAACGCACCCGACTGGGGACGGGGCTGCCGCTGATGGTCGTCATCACCATCACCATGGCGCTGATGCGGCACAGCGGCCACAGCAGTTCGCGCAACCAATCAAAGACAATTGGGATCGGGTAGCTCATGCCGCTATCCCCATGGGCTAACCAATAACCTGTGGAATTTGCGCCACCAGATTAAAGAAAAAATCCATTAACATCTGCGTGGCCCAGTGGCCAATGGCGATTAATGTGAGCAGCGTTACCAGCAAACGGGGTAAGAACGAAAGGGTTTGTTCGTTGATGGAGGTGGCCGCCTGAAAGACTGCCACAACCAAGCCCACCAACAACCCCGGTACGATGATGGCGGACACCAACATCACCACCAATTGCAAGGCTTGGCGAAATATGTCGACAAAGGCTTCTGGCGTCATGTCCCTAACCCAAAACTCACCGCTAAGGTGCCCATCACTAAGCCCCAACCATCCACAAGAACAAACAGCATGATTTTAAAGGGCAACGACACGATCATTGGCGATAGCATCATCATACCCATGGCCATTAAGACCGAGGCAACCACTAAGTCAATTACCAAAAATGGGATAAAAAGCATAAAGCCAATTTGGAAGGCGGTTTTAAGCTCTGAGGTGACAAAGGCAGGGATGATCACCGTCATGGGCAACTGCTCAATGGTAGTGGCTTGGGTACCACTGATCTCAGCAAAGGTATTGAGATCCGTCAGCCGCGTTTGCGCCAGCATAAATTCTCGTATGGGCGCTTTGGCTTGTTCTAGGGCATCTAATGCGCCGATCTGCTCGTTCATGTAAGGCTCAATGGCCTGCTCATACACCCGATCGATCACCGGCGTCATAATGAACAAAGTCATGAACAAGGTGATTCCCAAGAGCACTTGATTCGACGGCGTTTGTTGAAGACCCAACGCTTGGCGCAAAATGGACAGCACCACAATAATGCGGGTGAAACTGGTCATCAGTACCACCATTGCCGGAATAAACGACAAGGCGGTCATCAGTGCCAAGATCTGCAGGCTTACGGTGTACTGTTGATTGCCATCGGGATCGCTGGTTAGAGTGACAGCAGGGATCCCCGTATTGGCTAATGCAAACGAGGGCAGCAATAATCCGGCAAGGATGAGCAGGCTTAACAAGCCAAGCCAGAGGCCACGATGATGGGCCGAAACGCTGTTATTCACCGGGGGAAACTTCCTTGGATGATTTATTATTAAATTTAGCCAATACCGTGGCAAAGGCGGCGCTATTGGCGGCTGGTAGCGGTGCCTCTAAGGTCGTCAGTAAGCGCGTTCCTTGCTGGCCACTGCTCAGAAGCAATTGCTGCTGGCCAACCTGCACCACCAGCAACCGCTCTTTGGCGCTCAGCGGTAGGCTGGCGATAACCTGCAATGGCCCTTGGCCTGCGATGGGCAATTTAAAGCGTTTGGTTAACCACGCTAACAGCAAAATAAGCCCCACCACCATCAGCAAACTGGCGATGACTTTAGGGTAAGAATCGCTGCTGCCAACTTGCCGATGAGGGCTTAGCGCCATTGGCGTTCCCACGCCCTTTAACGAGGTCGTGTCGCTGTCATCGGTTGTGGCGCTCTGCTCGGTCAAGCGGCTATCGGTGTTGCCATTCCGGCTCTGTGCTTGGCTGAGTTCGGCTTGGGGGCCATCCGGAGACGTTACTTGCGCTGGCTCTGCGGCACAAAAAGGGCTGATGCCAGCAAGGCAGCCAAGCAGCAACAGCCTCTGCCAGAGGCGTACTTTGGCTGCGCCGAGCATAAAACGCAGCGCGAATACCTTGCTCCAGAGCCCAGCCGCGCTCATCGCAGTTTTTTGATCCGTTCAACTTGGCTGATCACATCGGTTAAGCGAATGCCAAATTTATCATTCACTACCACCACTTCACCGTGAGCGATGAGCATGCCATTGACCATCACATCCAGTGGTTCACCGGCAACGCGATCCAACTCGACAACCGAGCCTTGATTTAGCTGCAGTAAGTTCCGAATGGAAATTTGGCTGCGGCCCACTTCCATCGAAATAGTCACTGGAATGTCTAAGATGGCATCCAGTTTACTTTGCTCGTCGGTGAGGTTTTGGCTTGGTTGATCAAACGCTTCTAAGGCAACGGCTTCAGCCTGTGGGGCAGCTTCATGTTGCTCTTGTTGCTCTAAGGCACTGGCCCAAGCATCGGCTAAATCGTCTTGGTTATCTACTTGATCGTTCATAACAGTCTGTCTTATATCTTGGTCAAGGAATCAAATTGGGCGTTATCGCATCAGCGACATTGGCTTAATTTTTGTTTTTATCTTTATCGCGGCGCAGCCCACCTTGGGCGGCCAGCTCCAGCAGATCGTTTTTAAATGACGGTGGCCGCGGGATCCGCTCGGTGATCCTCAAGGCAACGTGATCATTGCTGCGGCCGACTTTGGCGCGGAAGGTGGGTAATTCTTCCACTTTCACCAACACCTCTTCTGGCATGTTGATGGGGATAATATCGCCGGCCTTCATGTCGATGATGTCTTGTAACGTTAACTCTTGCTCTAACATAGTAGCGTCGATTTTAACTTTAACGTCCATCACCTCATTTTGGAGCGCCTTAGACCAGCGCATGTCGGTGTCTTGCTTGTCGTTTTGTACCCCAGCGTCCAGCAGCTCTCGAATCGGCTCAATCATGGAGTAGGGCATGGTAATGTGGAAATCGCCACCACCGCCATCCAGCTCAATGTGGAAGCTGGAGACCACCACCACTTCCGTTGGGCCAACGATATTGGCCATCGCCGGGTTCACTTCGGAGTCAAGATATTCAAAACCGACGTCCATAACCGGCGCCCAAGCTTCTTGGTAATCTTCAAAGATAATTTTGAGCAGTAACTGAATGATACGGCGTTCAGTTGGGGTAAATTCACGGCCTTCAATTTTGGCCATAAAACGCCCTTCACCGCCAAAAAAGTTATCCACTAACAAGAAGATTAAGCGGGCTTCCATGGTGACTAAACCGGTGCCTTTTAACGGACGAAAGCGCACCATGTTTAAGCTGGTTGGCACAAACAACGAATGGGTGTACTCACTGAACTTAATCATTTGTACCCCATTCAGGGAAACCTCAGGGCTGCGGCGCAGCATATTAAATAAGCTGATCCGCATGTGGCGGGCAAAACGTTCGTTGACCAGTTCTAAGGTGGGCATTCGCCCACGGACGATCCGGTCTTGAGAAGCAAAATCAAACGTATCGTGGTCGCCAGCCGCCGCTTGGGGCTTATCGGCGGGCACGTCATCCACCCCATGTAACAGGGCGTCGATTTCATCTTGGCTGAGCATTTCGATCATGATTACGCTCTTATTGCATTACAAAGCCGGTAAAGAGAACACGGTCAACTTGAGGGTGACCGGTCATGTTGATCATTGCGTTTTGCAGGTTTTGCAAGGCACGTTGGCGCAATTCTACTTTGCCTTCGCCGGTACGCAGTTTACGGCCATCGGCAGTTGAGAAGGTGGTGAGCAGCACATCACGCACCAAAGGCATGTGTAAGTTTAATGTCTCTTGGGCTTCGGTGGTGCGAACTTGCAGATGAACGTGGATCTGCACGACATAGCTGCCTTGTTCGTGCTGAGCATTGAACAAGAAGGCTTGTGGGAAGTTTACGTAGATGCTGTTGATATCAAACAGATCTTCACTGCTGTTGTAGTCAGCCGGATCGTATAAGGGGTAATCAGCAGCGGGTTGGTTGTTATTACCACTGAGCATAAACCACGCCCCTACGGCACCGAGCAGCAGCAGGATGGCGGCAACCACTGCGATCAACAGTAATTTGGTGCGTTTGCCTTTGGTGTCTTTGATTTCAAGCTCTAAATTATTGTCTGGCATGGTCTTTATTTTTGTTAATGGAAAAGCAATGAGTTTCATTCGGCGCTATGGCAGCGTCGCTTATCGGCCGCCATAGCGCGGGGTGTTAGGCAAACAAGTCAATGTTGCCATCGCTGTTGCGGCCATCCACACGGATCGCTTGGCTGTTGTCTGGCTCGTGCTCTTGTTGACCATCGTGACCAACGCCTTGAGCATCATTACCACGGCCATTGCCATTCGAGTTACCGGCCTGTTGGTCGCCTTGTTGGGCTTGCTGCTGGATTTGGGCTTCCCCCAAGGTCAGCCCTTGCTGTTGCAACAACTCTCGTAGGCGTGGCAAGGCTTGCTCTAAGAGATCGCGCGCCTGTGCCTGCTGCGTGACAATTTGCACGTTGGCTTGGTCGCCTTGCACTTGAATGCGTACCTGCATCGCCCCTAACTCAGGTGGATCAAGCCGGATCTCAGCGCTGAGATTATCGGTGTTGATCATCATCTGCAGCCGCTCACTCAGTGCAGGCGCCACTTGTTGGGCTGGAATGGGCGTTTGCGGCAATTCCGCGGGGCGCATTTCCGGCCGCGCAGCAGTAGGGGCCGCTGGCGCTGGGGTATGTTGCAGCGGCGTGAGCGCTTTATCTTGGCTGCTCTCTAAGGCCGGTTGCGGCGCTTCGCTGCTGGCAAATAAGGCGCGTGACTCTAAGGCAGCAAAGCTGTCACCGCTCAATTCTGGCGTGCTCTTTGTTGGCGTCATATCCAACTGGGTGTTGCCTTCTAGGTTGTTTTGAGGCTCACTCGTGGCAAAAGGCGACGTTGTGGCCGTTGCTGGTGTCGCGCTTACCGTGACATTGCTGAATGTGGCCACGTTACCATCGCTTTCAGTTTGGGGCGTTTGGTCTAATAAAGCCTCATCGAATGACACCTCATCAGCGGCAACCGGCGCTTGTGGTTGGGTGGCTGTGTTGGTGGCCAAACTGGCTAAGGCGGGATTTAATGCCGCCACGGTCTCATCTGCTGCACTGGTCATGGCCAGCATCGCCGGCTCAAGTGGCTGCTCAGAGCTGGCGGTTACCACCGGCTCTACAGGCTTGGCACTAAACGAATTCCAATCGGTGGTTGCCGTAATAGCGCTGGCATCGGCTGCAATGGGCATTGATGAAACCGCGCTGATTGGGGCGCTGCTGTTCACTTGGGCAGGCTCTAACGAGCTTAAACTCTCGTCATCCTGCGCCTCTTCTTCTATCACGGTTAAGGGAGACTTTGCCGCAGCCGCTTTTACCGCGCTGGGATCAACTTCATCGGTATCGGCCAAGGTTTGCCACAAGGTGCCCAGTTGTTGTAACAACTCTTCGGGATCAATGGCAACATCTTGCCCTGTGGTTGGCGTGTTCTCTGCGGTGATCTGCGGTTCGACCGCGACCGTTTCCCCTTCGGCTAACAGCGGCATCGGCTCGGTGACCGAAATACCCTCGGCCATCGCTGTGGCGATCGCCTCATCCAATTGTGCGGTAAACTCAGTACCTAGCTGCTCTGTTGGCAGGGCCGTTGGGTCTAATAAACTCGCATCGGCAGAGGCAAATAACAGATCAACACCCGTGGCCGCAGCTGGTGTCGATGGGGAAGTGATATTTTGCATCAGATATTGTCTCAGTCAGAGGTCATGCGCCAGTATTTGCAGACTGGGCGTTCCAGTTGAGCAGCTAAAAGCAAGAATTGCGCCATTATCTCTCGTTGGCTTGCGTTGGTTCAAATTATTAATGCAAATTACGTGCTGAGTGGCACATTAAAGGGGCAACCGTGTAACTCTCGTTCGGTTAGCCATAAACGCGTGGCCCATTCCAGTTGATGGTAAGCGGGCAGCATATGTTGGCATAGGGCGTAAAACGCCTTGTCGTGTTGTGGCTCTTTTAAGTGCGCTAATTCATGCACGGCAATCATGCGTAGCAGTGGCTCAGGCGCTTGTTTAAAGAGGGCGGCGATGCGAATTTCATGTTTGCGCTTGAGTTTGCTGCCTTGCACTCGGCGTAAGGTGGTGTGGGTGCCAAGTGCGCCATGAACCACATGCAATTTGCCATCATATTGGATCTTACTGATGGGGCTAGACTGTTTCATGTATTGCTTTTTTAGGGCGAGTACATAGTCACGCAAAGCGGCATCGGAACCGACTTGATGCGCCGGCCAGCGCTGTTGACGTAACCATTGGCCCAGACGTTTTTCGGCAATTAACCGCTGTACTTGTTGTTGCAGCTCGAGAGGGTAGTGAGCAAGGTAAGGCAGGGGGATCATGATACGGCAACCAGAATGCAAGTGACGGCGCGCATCATCTCGCAAACGCCAAACGGAAGCAAAGAACCGTTTGGCGTTTGCGTCTAAGCCAACTTAATCATCAATGTCGCAACGACTGATGGTATTGGTATGGAGGTTGTAATCGCATTCAATTTCCAACCAATGGCCTTCATAGCCATTTAAGCTGTGATCGCTGACGCGGTAACCCCACATGGCGATAGGATTAGCTTGCACTAAGCCCTTCAAGTTCATCTCCAAGCGGCCATCGTCTTTTTTAGGGCTGGTTGGACGCCAGCGGTTGTAGTCCACGTCAGTGACGACCAAGCGATTTTGCGTCATATAGCCTTCCACTTCGAGCCATTTGCCATTGGCTCGATTAATGCTGATGTCATCAAAATCGGCATTACGGTGAATGTCCATGTTAACGCCATTAATGCGCATGCCGGTGCCATCGTTGGTGATGGTGGCAATGCCTTCAATGGCAAAAGAACGCCCGCGACGGTCGGAATCGGCATAGGCGGCTGCATTGAGGATGAGCGCAAGGCTGGTGATTGCACTGAGTTTCAGCAAAGGGCGCATGGTGGCACTCCAAGAGAACAGGTCTAAAATAGGAGCACCTCAATGTGCATCGGACGGGTCCTTCGAAAAAGGACGGCCATCCTAGCGTCATTGTGATTCCAATGCAATGGTGGAATTAATGGTTTATGGGAGAGGCGTAGACTCACCCCCAAAGTGTGGCAACCCCAAAAATGATGAATAAGCCAGCACTGATGCGATGAATCCAAGTTAATGGCAAAGTGGCGGCGCTGTAGTTTGCCAACCATAATATGGGGAGGTTGGCCATCATCATACCAAGGGTGGTGCCTGCAATCACGGCATAGAAATGCTCGTACTTGGCCGCCAGTAAGACGGTGGCGATTTGGGTTTTATCGCCAATTTCCGCTAAGAAAAATAGCAAGGTTGTCGCCACTAATGGGCCATAACGATAAAACGGCGATTCTTCGGCATCCACTTTGTCGGGGATCAACATCCACAGGGCCACAGCAAAGAACGAACCGGCTAACAGCCAACGTAAGTGCATTGGCGTCAGCCAATGTTGCGCCCACTCAAAGAGCCAATGGCCGAGCCAGCCTGCCGCTAAATGGTTGGCACTAGTGGCGATAAAAATGCCCAATGCAATGGTCAACGGTTGCCGAAAACGCGTGGCCAAAATAAACGCCAGCAACTGGGTTTTATCGCCAATTTCCGCAATGGTAACCGCAATGGTCGACGCCAAAAACGCTTCCATAAATGCCTCTCATTATTATTTTTGAGCGCAGTGTAATGGAAACATAAAAGTAAGCAACGGTTATCAACGTAAGTGCATGGTTGGGATGGCGTATTACCGAATTAATGGCACGCCAAATTGAATCGTTGCGTGTTTATCTGTGGCCAATTTGGCTAGAATAGCGAGACTAAATATAAGTAGTTGGTTCTTTATTTTGCAATTGTCTTAATATCACGATGATTTGTGATAAATTTGTTTGTCATTAAGATACTTTGCGGATATTTTCCGTCGCCTTAACGTTTTCTTTCCGTATGTGGTATGTAATTTGCCCTTCGGGACCCGGTCACGTCGATTTTCAGTTGTAATATGAATTTAAAAGCTAGCCTCGATTCGCTGTATCAGAATCGCACCCGCTTCTTAAGCGGCCTTGCTACGCCCCTAGTCGTGATTGCGGCATTGGCGATGGTGACCTTACCGATGCCAGCAATTCTGCTGGATCTGCTGTTTACGTTTAACATTGCCTTATCGCTGGTGGTGCTGTTGGTGGCGGTCTATACCTTGCGACCACTGGATTTTGCCGCCTTTCCGACGGTGTTGTTGGTGGCCACTTTGTTGCGCCTAGCCCTGAATGTGGCTTCAACCCGCTTGGTGTTACTCAATGGCCACGAAGGCCCTGATGCTGCCGGCAAAGTGATTGAAGCCTTTGGCGCGGTGGTGATCGGCGGTAACTACGCCGTTGGTTTAGTGGTGTTCTTGATTTTGGTCATCATCAACTTCGTGGTGGTCACCAAAGGTGCCGGCCGGATCTCGGAGGTGAGCGCCCGGTTTACCTTGGATGCCATGCCCGGCAAGCAAATGGCCATCGACGCCGATTTAAACTCCGGTTTGATTAACCAAGAGCAAGCCCGTGAGCGGCGTGCCGATGTGGCGCGCGAAGCGGACTTTTATGGTTCGATGGATGGTGCCTCTAAGTTTGTCAAAGGCGACGCCATTGCTGGCTTGCTGATCTTAGCCTTGAACATCTTAGGTGGGTTTATTATCGGCATGGCCCAACACGGTTTGGGCTTTGGCCAAGCGCTTGAAATTTATACCCTACTTACCATTGGTGATGGCCTTGTCGCTCAGATCCCAGGGTTATTGCTGTCCATTGGCGCCGCCATCATCATCACTCGGCAGAATGAATCGCAGCAAATGGGCGAGGAAGTCAGCCGCCAGATGCTGGCCAACCCCAAGGTTATCGCCATCAGCTCTGCGGTTTTGATTGTGATGGGCTTGGTGCCCGGCATGCCACACTTGGCGTTTTTAAGCTTGGGCGCCATGGTGGGCGCGCTGGCGTGGTGGCGAATGAAACAGATCGACAAAGAAGCCACCCTAGAAACAGAGCAAGCCAACACCGCCGTGGTGCTGCCCAGCGAGCCGAAAGAGCTGGTATGGGATGATGTAAACCAAGTGGACATCATCGGCCTTGAGGTGGGTTATCGGCTGATCCCACTGGTGGATAAAGGTCAAGATGGTGAGCTGCTATCGCGCATTAAAGGGGTGCGTAAAAAGCTATCGCAAGAGTTTGGTTTTTTGATCCCACCGGTGCACATTCGAGACAACTTAGACATTGGCCCCAGCAGCTATCGCATCAGTTTAATGGGCGTAGTGGTTGGTGAAGCCGATATCCGTCATGAAGGGGAACTGGCCATCAACCCCGGCCAAGTTTTTGGCCAGTTGGAGGGGCAACCGACCATTGATCCCGCCTTTGGCTTAGAAGCGGTGTGGATCAGCCCCAGCCAGCGCGATTATGCCCAAACATTAGGCTATACCGTGGTGGATGCTGCTACCGTAGTAGCAACCCACTTATCGCAACTGCTCAGCAATAACGCCGCGCAACTGCTTGGTTACGATGAAGCCCAGCAATTGCTGGATATTTTGGCCAAGCAAACCCCGAAATTGGTGGAAGGTTTGGTGCCAGACATGCTGACCCTTGGCACCATTGTGAAAGTGATGCAAAACTTACTTAACGAAGGGGTGCCAATCCGCGATACCCGAACGTTAGTGCAAACCTTAGTGGAATATGGCCATAAGAGCCAAGATCCCGATGTGTTAACCGCGGCGGTGCGCATCGCCATGAAGCGCTTAATCGTGCAAGAGATCAA
>JAWXTX010000027.1:0-30275 GCA_044433165.1 Ferrimonas sp.
CAAATTACTTATGTGCAAGATCGTCCGGGACACGATCGCCGCTATGCGATTGATTCAAGCAAAATGCAGCGTGAGTTAGATTGGACGCCAGTAGAGACATTTGAAACCGGCCTATGTAAAACAGTGCAGTGGTATTTAGATAACCGCGAATGGTGTCAGCATGTTCAAGATGGTAGCTATCAACGCGAACGTCTAGGTGTTGAGTTAACAGAAATAAAGGACCGCAAGTAATGAAAGGGATCGTTTTAGCTGGTGGTTCAGGCACGCGCCTTTACCCATTAACGCGCGGTGTTTCAAAACAGCTGCTACCTATCTACGATAAGCCAATGGTGTTTTATCCGATTTCAACGCTCATGCTGGCAGGGATCAAAGATATTTTAATCATTACAACGCCGGAAGATAACGCCGGTTTTAAGCGTTTGTTGGGTGATGGATCAGACTTTGGTATCAATATTGAGTACGCCATTCAACCAAGTCCTGATGGTTTGGCGCAAGCCTTTATTATTGGTGAAGAGTTCATTGGTGATGACAGTGTGTGTTTAGTGTTAGGTGACAATATTTTTTATGGTCAATCGTTCTCTAAAACATTGAAAAATGCGGCATCTCGAGATTCTGGCGCGACGGTATTTGGATATCAAGTTAAAGACCCTGAGCGTTTTGGGGCAGGGCGTCCGCATGAATGGTTAATATTTAGCCATTGATGTAAATCCAGCCATAAGAACTTGTTCCAAGTAGGCAGGCTTCATCATGCAACGCTTCTGTTTCATCGGTACGCTAATCTTGGTTGACTCAGCTCTGAGCATGTTCAGTGCCATATGTCTTAATCCAGCCATGTTTTCAGCAGCATTTTCTCTATAAATCTGACAAGCATCTTCACCCATACTTACATCTAAAATCCAATGCATGGATTCAATGCCCCAGTGGGCACGGATAGCCTCTCTTGCCTGCTCTGGGGTCAGTTCTGCTGAACTAATGTAGTAACGATACTCCAACTCTGGAGCCTTGCCTTTTGTTGCTCGGTAGTTTTCGACCATCACAAGACTGGCTAACCTATCCCAAGTGGAGAAGTCACCCTCCAACTCACGAGCACTCAGAACATGACAAGTACGCGCTTCAATCCGGCCCTTCTGCTTCTCAACTTGATACCTATCCCAGTCAATCGGATCTCGCCGGCGTGAGGAGAAGGCGGACTGAATCGAGGCCGCTAACTTGCCTTGATTACCCTTAACCGATAATAAGTAATCACCGCCTTTGCTCGTGATAGCCTTAGCTATCTTAGTCTGGCAGGCCATCGCATCAATCGTCACGATAGCACCTCGTAAGTCGAGCATCTGGAGGAGTGCTGGTATCGCCGTGATTTCATTACTCTTAGCATCGGTTTTTAGCTGACCTAATACGAGTTGATTAGCACAGGAATAAGCACTCACCATGTGAATGGTGCTTTGCCTGTCGTTTCTGTCATAGGAACCCCGTAAAGTTTTGCCGTCAATGGCTACCACCTCACCACCAGTTAACTTGTGCACCGCTTTCATCCAGCCTAGAAAGCAATCTCGGAACTCTGCCGGGTCGATGTTTGAAATCAGACGAGCAAAGGTATCATCAACCGGCACACCTTTTTCGAATAAACCCTGTTTAAGAAACCATTCATGGTGTCCGAGAACATACTCGCGAATATCAGTCCAGCCTTGGCCTCCGGCTATTACGGCACAAATTGAACCAAATAAAATGTCGAACAGAGGATAGTCTACTTTTGCGCTTTGTCGTTCGTCTCGAATGCTGCTGAAATACGCTTTGATGGTATCTAAATTCATGGGTGCTCCTCAAAAGAGGAGAATAAGATCACAACCAACCTATCAGGTCAACGTTAGTCAACCATTGGGTGAAATATGTTCATGATCTTGCCCTGCATATAACCGTTTCATCATTTTAAAAACATTATTGAAAAACATAAGTTTGCACCCGCAAACCAGCAACAAACTGAAAACAAAAAGAAAACCATTAGCCGTTCTCTTTTCTAAGCCGCAGTTAAGCCTCTTGCAATCAAAGCAAGGCTCGATTTCCCACCATCTCTTGGCGGAAATTAGGAACAAAGTTGAAACATAAATTTAAAATAGCCAAGGGGCGCACATCATATATAATAAAAAAAACAAAAACCACAACAACTGACAAACACAAAGGAAACAAAATCACTAGTGATAAGGGATTTCTTAAAATATAAATCACAACATAAGTAGCGCTTATCAAGAAAAAATAGACTCGATGCGCCAAATAAGCAGCACATGATGTTATTTTTATGAATTACAGCTTTATGTTGATAAAAAACGCACCGCCAAATAAAACAATTTGGCAACAAAGGCCAGTTAATGGCAAGTGACAAGATTGAAAGAAGATAGAGTTTAGCGTTATGGCAATGGTTTTATCATTACCGAATAAGCTGCTATGGTGTGACCATTATGAGACTTGCCAGCAAAGACAGCACATCAGTTGGCATAATTCGAATTAACCAAACCCACAGTGTTAAGTAACAAATTAAAGAATAAACGATGACAATACTCTTGCCGAAACCCATGCGCCGCGCTGTTGCAATCAGTGCTTTGGCACTGCTTACCAGTGGCTGCGCCATCCCCGGTTCTAACATTGATGGCGAAGCAAAACAGGCACAAAACAACGCCCAAAGCGTACAAGAACTCAGCCAAAAGCTGGCCATTACCGCCATTACGCCAGAGCTGATCCGCGAGCAAACTAAGCCCATTAAACCGCAGCGCATAAACCCTGAATTAGAACAGGCGATTGCCCGTTATGATTATCGCGTGGGCGCTGGCGATGTATTAAACATCACCGTTTGGGATCACCCAGAACTGACCATTCCCGCAGGCTCTTACCGCAGTGCGCAAGATGCCGGCAACTGGGTGCATAACGATGGCACCATCTATTACCCTTATGTGGGTAACTTAAAAGTAACGGGGCTATTGGTTACTGAAATTCGAGACATGCTGGCACAGCGGTTATCCCGATACATCGAAAAACCGCAGGTGGATGTCTCGGTAGCGGCGTTTCGTTCACAACGCGTTTACATTACCGGAGAAGTAGCCAACGCCACCAAATTGGCCATTACCAACGTGCCGCTTACCCTACTCGATGCCATTAGCAGTGCCGGTGGGTTAACCATTGATGCCGATTGGGACAGCGTATTGTTAAGCCGAGATGGGGTAGAAACCGTTTATTCGTTTAAAGATCTATACGAACGGGGCGATTTAACCCAAAACACCCTATTACGCCATAACGATGTGGTGCACGTAGCCAGAAACGACGGCCAAAAGGTGTTTGTATTAGGTGAAGTGGTTACCCCACAACCGGTAACCATTTTGCGTCACGGTATGACACTCGCGGAAGCGTTAGCCACCTCTGGCGGGTTAAATGAAAACAAAGCCAACGCCAGCGGTGTGTTTGTGATTCGTGCCAACCCTGAAGGCGCAGAGCAATTTGCCAATGTTTACCAAATGAACATTAAAGACGCCCGAGCCATGGTATTTGCCGATCAATTTCGCTTACACGCCCGCGATATTGTGTACGTAACGGCCGAGCCAGTTGCGTTGTGGAATCGGGTATTAAGCCAGTTACTCCCAACCGTTGCTGCCATTAATGCCATCGCCAACATTTCTGATACGGTAAATGATTTATGATGAAGTTTGAGCGAATTTTAATTGTGTGTGTGGGGAATATCTGCCGCTCACCAACTGTTGAATTGCTGTTTCAACAGCGCTGGCCAAATAAACAGATAAGCTCTGCCGGAGTGGGGGCGTTGGTTGGTAAGCCGATGGACCCAACCGCTTTAGCGATTGCAGCCGAACATGGTTTAGATGGCAGCCAGCATGTGGCACGCCAATTAACGGCGGAGATGGCCGCCGAAGCAGATCTCATTATTGTGATGGAAAATGGCCACGTGGGGGCTGCCGCCGAAATTGCACCGGCAGCGCGTGGCAAAATCTTTTTATTAGGAAAGTGGCTTAATGATGAGCCCATTCCCGATCCCTACCGCCAAAGCCAAGAAGCGTTTGAACACGTTTACCGCTTAATGGATAAAACAACCGCCAGTTGGGCTAAGGTTTTGGGGTAATAACGCCCCGTTAGAGAAAAGCATGTCGAATATTACTTCCTCTCCGGCCGTCACTAAGGCCAAACCGCAAGACGATGAGATTGATTTAAGCCGATTGTTTGCCCATTTACTGGAGGGCCGCAAATGGATTGCGGCCATCACTGGGCTGAGCTTATTGGTGGGCATTGCGGTGGCCATTTTATCGCAGCCGATTTATCAGGCCGATGCACTGGTGCAAGTAGAGAGCACCTCCAATGGCATTCCTGGCTTAGGCAGCATGGGCGATATGTTTGCCGCCGAAAGCAACGCCGTCACTGAAATTGAGATCATCAAATCGCGCATGGTCTTAGGCGATGTGGTGCGCGCCTTAGATCTCACCACCGAAGTAAGCCCCAAACGCTTGCCCATTATTGGTAATTACATTGCCCGAGGTAATCAAAACCAACCGCCAAGCCAGTGGTTGGGGTATGCCTTAGGCGGTGAGCAACTCAGCGTCGCCGAATTTACCGTGCCCCGCACCTATGTGGGTACCGCAATGGTGCTAGAGGTGCTTGAAAATAACCAATTTAGTTTAAGCGCCTCTGGCCAAGAATTACTCCGAGGTCAGGTGGGTGAAACCGCTACGGGGGCAGGCATTCAGCTGCGCTTAGCCGACATGAATGCGGCGCCGGGTACCCTCTTTTATCTCACCAAAGAAGAGGAAATTCAGGTTATCACGCAATTGCAAAAGCAGTTGAGTATCTCTGAACGTGGCCGTCAAACCGGCATTCTTTCGGTTTCCGCCCAAGGGCCAGACAAAGCCTTTTTGGTTGAACTGCTCGATAAACTCACCAGCTTTTATTTAATGCAAAACATCAAACGGATGTCGGCAGAAGCGGAAAACAGCTTGCAGTTTGTTAGCGACAATCTGCCAGAGATGAAGGCCAAACTCGAAGAAGCCGAACGCACCTTAAATGCCTTCCAAAGCAGTGTGCGTACCGTTGATATGAGCTTAGAAACGCAAGCCATTTTGCAAAGTGTGGTGAAATACGAAAGCCACCTAAATGAATTGCGCATTAAAGAGACCGAGATCCAGCAGTTGTACACCCAATCGCATCCGGTGTACCAAGCGCTGCTAAAACAGCGGTTAGGGTTGGAAAAGCAAAAAGAGGAATTAACTCAGCAAATTGAAGAGCTGCCCGAAGTTCAGCAGCAGTTACTCACACTGCGCCGAGACGTTGAAGTGGCGCAAACCATCTATTTGCAAATGCTTAACCACTCGCAAGAGTTGGCCATTGTGAAAGCCAGCACCGTGGGCAATGTGCGTATTATCGATCCTGCCGCCGTTCACCTACACCCCATTAAGCCGAAAAAAGCCTTAATTGTGGTGTTAGCCACCCTGCTGGGGCTTATGGTTTCCATCGCCATGGTGTTAATTCGAGCGGCCAGCAACCGTGGTATCGAAACCCCAGAGCAATTAGAAGAGGTTGGGTTATCGGTTTACGCGTCGGTGCCAAAATCAGAATCGCAACAGCCGTTAGAAAAACGCCTGCGCCGCTTGTTAAAAGAGGATGACACCGCCCACGAGGCGAGCTTGTTAGCACAGGTAAACCCCGCTGATCTGGCCATTGAAGCCTTGCGCAGTTTACGCAGTAGCCTGCATTTTGCGATGCTTGAAGCCAGAAACAACATTTTAATGGTCTCTGGCCCAGCGCCCAACATTGGTAAAAGTTTTATTAGCTCGAACTTAGGCGCAGTAATGGCCGCCAGTGGCAGCAAAGTACTGGTGATTGATGCGGATCTACGCAAAGGCTATATGCAACGCGTGATGGGCTGTTCCGCCGAGAATGGCTTATCGGATTATCTGGCTGGTAATGTATCAAAAGAGCAAGCGCTAAGACGTTCGCCTGTAGAAGGAATGGACTTCATCCCCCGCGGACAAGTGCCGCCGAACCCAGCAGAGCTGCTGATGTTGCCAAAATTCCGAGAGTTTATGGAATGGGCTTCGGCCAATTACGATTTGGTGATTATTGATACCCCACCCATTTTAGCGGTAACCGATGCGGCCATTGTGGGCGCCATTGCCGGTACCTCTATTATGGTGGTGAAGCATCGCGTTTCTTCGTTAAAAGAGGTGGAATATTCCACTCAACGCTTCGCGGCCAGTGGCATCGCCATAAAAGGGGTGATCTTAAATCAATTGGTAAAAACCGCTGCCGGTTATGGTAACTACGGTTACTACCAATATGAATATCATAGTGAGAAAGCGTAAAGCGCGGCTAGCGACGCTATGTATCGCGCCGCTTTAAAGGCCACTCAGTAAAAACACTGATGTGCAAACAGCAGAAATAAAAAAGGCGACATTATAAAATGTCGCCTTTTTTTCATTTATTGTTATCGCCACTGTTGTTTGCAATAGCAGCTAATGCAGTTTTGCTAATATTTCAGGCAGCTCTGTTACTTGCCTTACTCGATGGTTCGGCAAAACATCGCTGAGCTTGCCCTTACCAGAGGCATCCACCCAAACACTGGTAATGCCCATGGCATTGGCACCGGCAATATCACACGCGAGGGAATCCCCAATATGCAACGCTTGTTCGGGGGGTACGCCAGCCAAATCTAACGCCTTTTGAAAGATGCTTGCGGCCGGTTTTTCTGCCGGTTCATCGCCACCAACAATGATGTGATCCACCCAATCAGCCATGTTTACCGCCGCCAATTTCGGGTATTGGGAAAACCGTGGCCCATTGGTAATAACCACCAATGTGTAACGTTTTCGCAGCGACACCAATAATTCGGCAACGCCTGAGAAAAAGGTAAAGGCTGCCATGCGCTCGTTATCAAAATACGCCAACGCCACTCGTGCCGCCGGTTCATCAACGTGGATGCCTTGCTCTGCTAATAACGTACGGATTAGCTCACAACGAAAATGCGCTTCATCGGGCAATAACGCCGCTAATTGTGGAAACTCATGATTCAACTGTTTATAAACGCCTGCAAGGTAACGCTTACTAAAGCGTTGCTCATCAACTATGTGCGGATAGGTTTGCTTTATCCAATCGGAAAATTTTTGGCTCGCCTGTTCGTCCGCAACCGATGTACCACACAGGGTTTCATCCATATCGAAAAAAATTGCCTTAAGCACAACGCATCCTTATTTTTTAAAAAAAGGTTTTACCATAGGGTACAGCCAACGTTTTACTGTATGTTTGAACCGTTTAGCCATCAGTAACAGTTGCAACTGAGTGTCCTTCACCTCAAGCGCGCCCTCTTTCATTTGCCGCACCCGTTCAACCGCCTGCTCGGCACTGCAACTGCGGCGCGTTAAGGGATCGACATACGTTGGGTACGCAATCAGCGTAAAATACACCAAACTTTCCAAAGAGTGGCGACGCACTCGGCGCGGGCAGCCAATTTTGTCATGAGTCAGCCCCCAACCGGCATAAAACGGTAATCCGTAAGTGGTTACGGCCTTACCTCGCAGCAGCGCTTCAAAGCCGGTTAGCGACGTCATGGTATGCACCTCATCAACTTGCTCGAGTAGTGATCCCATCGCCGCTTCGGTTTCCACTTTATCCGCGAGCGTGGTAAAACCGCCCTGCCATTGGCCTTGGTCTCGCTGGCCTGCGACCACATCAGGGTGAGGTTTATAGATAATATACGCCTCTGGCTCTGCCTCATGCACCGCCCTTAACAACGCTTCATTGGTGGTGATCTCGGGTGAACCACAACGGATGGATGCGTCACTTTCCACCTGCCCTGGTACCAAAATAATTTTTTTTCCTGCTGGCAATCCCAGTACCGATTCAATACCTACGTTGTATTTCGTTAGATTTGCGCTGAGCAATTGTTTTATTAATTGGCGTGCACGCCATTGCGACCATTCAGAACCGCTTTGTTGATTAAGCAGATATTCCAAATCGCTTTCTGAGCGAGCATCAAAATAGATACCACGGCGATCACACACCAACGAAACAGGCCGGTTAAAATGCACGCCTAAGCCAACGGAGCGAATAAACCCATCTTCAATACAAAAGCTGTTTTCTTCAAGCTCACCTCGCCCCCAGCGCACCGCTTTACCTTGAGCTGAAACATCAAAACGCCACGCCTGCAGATAGTCGCCAATCCAGCGCTGTTTCCACCACGATAATCGAGTTAAAGAAACCGCCATTGTTGAATGGCTTTGCCGCGCGAGCTGGTCGCTCATATAGCTGATTATCCGCTCTATTTCACAGCGTTCCGCTAATATGGGGTCGACATAGCGTGCATATTGAATGTAAGCCGCATCAAAAAGTTGTTCAAGCGTACGCGGCAAGTTACGGCGCTCGCAATGCTGGTGATCTTCCGTTAACCCCCAACCCGCATAAAATGGCATACCAAAACAATAAACGTGCGCGCCTGCCATTAACGCCTCAAACCCCATTAAGCTCGATACGGTATAAACATGACGCGCTGTTTCAAGAAAATCCCAAGGGTTTACTGGCTCGGCATACAATTTTAGGTTGGGGTGATCAAACGGTAATGGGTATAAAAACCCTTTTTTCTTACCGTGTACCACATCCGGATGCACCTTTACCCACACCGTTTCATTCGGATGCTGTTCCACTGCTCGACGCAGCATCTGCACAAAGGTGTTTTTATCCGCCATTGCCCCTTCAACCGAAGCGTCCCCCTGCGTTTGGTCTATCACCACCACTTGGGGAGCAGCCGCACGCAACTGCGGATCACTCTGGTTTTGGTTGTATTTGGATAACCGATACTCTCGAATGGCCGCAATGCAGCGGCGGCTTCGAGCTTCGGCCTCCGTTGTCAGGGCGCTATTGGCACCAATTAATTGTTCTAGCCGTGAGGGTTGGCGGGCATCGTAATAAATACCCACCTCATCAACCACCAAGCTCAGGGGCTGCGCCCCCGCAACCCCCAAACCAATGGAACGAAGAAAACCATCTTCAAGCGCCACATAAGGAAGATGATTCGCTGCTGCATAATCTCGCGCCCGCTTGGCGGTGGATTTAAATCCCCAGCCGATGACAGAGCAGCCCCTATTAATTTTGCGAGAAACAGTAAATTCTTCTACAAATAGGTGGAATTGTTTGATGGAAATAATCCCTGAAGAAAAAGTTATAGCTTTTTTTTTATTCATCAAGAAAGCGCCACATTAAAATTAAATCTTAGCAAAACAAACCATCAGTAAAGATCAACCATCACATAGCCATGTATAATTCAGATAGTTTTATTTCTAAGCAATGCAAATATTCTATATTTAATCTTCACCTTATCATTCGCATCAACAGTGTAAGAACATATATACTCATTAATAAAGTGATTGTAATTAACGGATTCAATTGAATTTAGCTCAATTAAATATTTATAAAGCTCATCTGGTGAAATTGCTTCAAATACAACTTTAGAATAATCGGATCGCCCAAAAACAACAATGGGTTTAGAATATAAAACAGCTTCCAACCCAACACCCGAGTTAGCCGTAACAATTATTTTAGCTTTTTCTATCAAAGAATGAATAGAAGCATCTGACTCTTCAACATGATCAAACTCAAGAGATTCAACAATGAGCGCATGTATTTTAGATGACTGACAACAAGGATGTCTCTTGATAATTAATTTAAGGCCATTCTCTTTGGTGAATTTAATTGCCACATTTAAAGCATCTTGAATTTCAACATGTCTTAAAATAGAAACAACATCATTCTCAACTTGTAATGGAAAGAAAACAAAATCACTATCGCTGATTAATTCCACTTCAGACTGATTATATTTAGATGTTTTATTTTTCATAAATGAGTCCAAGTACAACAAGGACTCTTTATTTAACACTTCAGTATTCGCACATGAAGAAACATTTGCAAAATGACTAAAACCAGCATAACCAACTGGATCGATTGATAGCCTTCCAGATAGAGTAGACTCTTGAATGACGATATTATCTTTTCTATCGAGATTGAACTTAGAGTGATAACAAATGGCCTTTGATGATGTTTTTTTATCTACATTCCTCCAATTATATTGCATTCTAGGGAGTATTGTATATTCACTAGCAATCAATATTTCAATGAGATTAATATAGAATGTTCTTATTGTAGAATAAATTAATTTGCTATCATCAAGATTAAAAAATACTGTTGGAATGAAGAGTTCAATAACATTATCTTTAATATCATCTATTTCATCTAGTGAAAAATGCCTAACAACTCTATTTTTAATACATTCAAATGAAGTTATATTTTCGTCATTTCTATATGCCAAATAGAATAAATTTAATATGGTTTCATGTTCTTCACGGTTCAAACCACAAGAGTGCAAAGTGTCTTTTGATAACAGATCATACGCTGGCATGTATCTACAACGAACAATAGCATCCATGTGTTTTTTTTCTAAATTATCTAAAGAAATATGTTCAAATAACAACCTTTTCCATTTAAAAACTTCAAACTTAATATCGCCTAATAGAGGAGCTACTCTCAAGATCATAGGAACAATACGATATATATCATCATCACTAAGTTCCATGCCAAGTAAGTCCGCAACTTTATTCTCTGCAAGAGGTATTTTGCCATGTTCACAATATAATGATATTAGTTTTGACAGACCATATTGAGGCTTATAGGCACTTAGCAGAGAATAGTAGTTTGCAGCATTTGATAGATCATTATTTTTAGATGCCATATCTCCAAGCAGAGTCAAGAGTCTGCTGTTATTGGGGTTGGTATAATAAAAATAATCTAAAGATTTATGTAATTCACTATCACTATTAGTGCATGCTACGGAAAGATAGTAATCTACCAAGAAATTATTATGCTTTCCACCTTCAATTAGGTTATATATCTCATTAATTATTTCAGTTCTATTAGACTGATAATATTTAATATTATTCTTGCTCAAAAGAACAAATGCTTTTCTTGTTTCATCAGATAGCGGATATCGACTTAATAACTTATTCCATAGGACTTTCAATGCATGGAAATCGTTATTTCTTAATGATAATGAAAATTCATTATACACTTCATTTATAATATGAAAGCTATCTTTATGACCCAAAAAACTACTATGTTTGATTATTTTTTTATTTTTTGCATGTGAAATATTTAATTCAGGATAACGTTTAATAAAGCTAGATTCGATTCGTTTATCTTTTTTTACTTTATTAGTTTTATAATAGACATATAGATACTTCCCTCCAACATGAAAAAAGGAGCAGATACGGATCAACAGTAGATTAAGCGATATAGAAAAGTACTTATTTGTAAATTTAAAAAGTTTAGACAACATAAAATACGATCCAAATTAAATCTTTTTCTTCAATAAAAAACGTTCTTTCCGTTCAAGACGAGCGAGTTGCTCGACGAATCGTTGTCCTTGACTTTTATTAACAAATCCACCTACACAATCAACCACTGCTTTTTTAATAATATTTGAAGATTCTTCATCCGTTATTTCTGAAAAAAACAAGCCTCTAATTAAAGAGGTATCATGCTTTTCAACAAAAGTATCACTAACTACTTTTTTAAGCTCATTAGGACTGGTTGCAACACGACCTATCTCTTTGGCCATGTAAAATTCAGCACTATCAAAACCCACTTTTTCATTTTCATTAATTTTCAAGTGCTGGCATAGTACAATTGGCTTATGGAAAAACATTGCATCAAATATTGCCCCACTATAATCAGAAATAACCAAATCGGATATTTGAATCAGATCACACAATGATTTATCAGTTGCATTTATAACATTAGCACCATGAATAAAATCTGGAACCATTGTATTATGATGCAATTTTAAAATCACATTGTATTCAGCCCCCAAATATTCAATTTCACTAAAAAACAACTCAAATGAAGAGAGATCTCCCCATGTGGGGCTATAGAGTATAGTTTTTTTAGTAAGATCTAATGGCATATTTATTTTTAATGATTTTTTCTCTTCATCATTCAAGTAGATGGCATTAGGGTGGCCTACATTAAATGATGGTGCAAAATATGATAATTTTTCTTTGGAATAATCACCATAAGAAAAAATTACATCTGCAAATGATCGCCATGTACCGTAATTATGGTTTTCTTTTGCCAATCCATACTGCATCATGGCAATTTTACTTTTTGTTATATGCTCTATTTGTGGAAAAACTGTTTGACAAAAAATCATATCAAAAAGCCCATCTATATTTTTTATTTTGTTTTTATGAACATACAACTTATTAATTTTTATTGATGCTAATTCTTCTGGCGTAAACATTTCATCATTAGCATCTCTGCGTTCTATAATTAGAGTCACATCATCAAACAAATGAAACAGTTTTGAAAAATGATTTATTTGGAATTTATTCCAAACTAAAAATGCAATCCTCACAACATCAACCTCAAAACTCAGCTTTAATATTCATTTTAATTTCCGTTGATGATACATTTTCTGTTCTTGGTAAATAACAAACGTCACAACTTTCCTTAAGAAAATCAAACTCCCCACGCCAATCATCGCCAATAACAAAAACATCTACATCATATTTTTTTATATCAGATATTTTTTGATTCCAACTTTCTTCCGCGATAACTTTATCCACATATTTAATCGAGTTTAATATTTCGAATCTATCCTCATATGAGATAGCTGCGGTTTTATTTTTACTGGTTAAATTAAACTCATCCGTTGACAAAGCCACAATCAAATAATCACCTAACATTTTGGCTCTTTTTAATAATCTTAAGTGCCCAACATGAAACACATCAAATGTTCCGTATGTTATTACGACTTTCATAAACTTCTCTAAAATTCATCTAATAATAAAATAAAACTCACTATTAGAGATAGTGAGTTATCAATACTCATTTTTATTCAGTTAAAGCAATTTACTTCGAACAATGCATCAAATCCAACCAAGATGTTCTCTAACGATTCCCACCCCCAATAAACCAATTAACCAACTGATTAAACTGGCCATAAAAACGGTAATAACCGATTTTATGCGCTGTGGTTCAATGGCTTCATCGGGTTTGGTAGGAACAACGAAAATCGCTAAATAGCGGTGTTTGCGTGCGGCTTCAATGCGAGCGGCTTCCAATGAAGCGAGTGCCGAGGTGTAAGCTTTTTCTGCAAAGGTGCGCTCAACCAATAGGGGTTCGTATTCAGCAAAAACGCCGCTTAACGCAAGCTGAGTATGGCTGTCGCCAGTAATATTTTGCTTCTCATACTGAATTTGCTGCGTAAGCGCTTGTGCCCTGCGCGTTAAATTCACGACGGCTGGGGCATGTTCATTCATATAACTGCTAACGGCATTGAGTTCGGTATGCGCTTTGGCCAACTGTCCTTCAAGCTCACCAATAAGCACCATTTTGGCACTGGCGGTGGTGGTTGGGTCTAAATCTTGTGTTGTCTTACGAAATTCATTCATCGCCAATCGGGCAGCACTCACACGCATTTCGGCGCGCGTTACTTCTTGTGTGGCAAAGGTAAGATCATCACTGCGGGCAATATCAGATAGGTTATTAACCAGCAATTCACTTTGCTGCATTACCCATTGTGAAAGTTGCTGAGCATCTTCAGCACTAAACGCACGCACTTTTAAAGTAATAATGGTGGTGGTTGGATCGTAAGAAACGGTAATACGCTTACGCCAATAGTTCAGCTGTTGCTCTTGGGTTGGTGCCTGCCCTATTGCCGAGAACCAATCGGCATCGGCATGATTAAACACCAAAGACAGTGCTCGCTTCTGATTAATCGCTCTTACCATATCCATAGAGTGAATATACTCTTGAACAATATAAGAGTCGGTTGCACTGCCGCCTTGGGCTGGCATACCGGCTAACCCACTGAGCAAATCAAATTGCTGCATCTCATTGCCTTTTACGGCAAAACGGGTTTCCACTACGTACAAACCAGAGGCAATAAAACCATAATATAAAATAGCGAGAATTGTTGGTATAAAAACCATTAACAAAAAACTACGCTGTTTATTATTTCGGTTTTTCCAAACTTTGTTTATAAGTAACTTGTGCTGCTCTTGCATTTTATTTAACCATTGAATTTGGGGTATTACTTAGATAGCGTAAGGTACTTGTCTATCGCTTGGTTAATATCATCGTAAAAAGTTAATTCCCCTTCCGATAATACCAATCCCATATCGCAATGCTCTTTTAACGTAGACATGCTATGAGACACCATAATTAAACTCGATACGGCACTGCGCTCTTTAAACGCATCACGGCATTTATTTTGAAAACGGCGATCGCCCACACCGGTAATTTCATCAACTAAGTAGCAATCAAAATCAATCGCCATTGATAGGCCAAATGCCAAACGCGCCTTCATGCCAGAGCTGTAACTGCGCAGTGGCATGTCGAGGTAATCCCCCAGTTCGGAAAACGTTTTAACAAACTCGGTGACTTGTTTAATGTCTGCGCCATAAATACGGCTGACAAAACGTAAGTTTTCCGCCCCGGTCATGGTGCCGTTAAAACCGCCCGAAAAACCCAATGGCCAAGACATTTTGACATTACGCTTAATTCGCCCTGATGTGGGCGCTTCGGAACCGGCTATCATGCGCAATAGCGTTGATTTACCCGCGCCGTTCACGCCTAATAAGCCAATATTACGCCCCTTAGGAAAAGTTATTGAGCAGGGTTTAAGAACCTGCTTAACGCCTTTTGCTGTGCGGTAAGTTTTAGATAAGTTAATCAGTTCTATCATAAATTTCTGGCTTTATGGCGAGTAAACTGCGTCAGCATCAAGCCAAGCAAAAATACAATGGCACTGCAGGCAATGGCGTAGCCATAATTAATGTAAGTGTTTTGGTAGGTTGAGAAAAAACCACTGCGAACCCACTCGATGCATTGAAAGATAGGGTTCCATTGTAAGTATTCGCGAGCTTGTGGCGGTAAACTGGCCGCCGTAAAGAAGATGCCAGACAAGAAATAAAGCGGCCGATTAAAGGCACTAAACAGTTTATCCCAACTATCAAAATAGATTCGAATGGCCGAGTTGATCATACCAACGCCCATTGAAAATACGGCTAAAACAAATAGTCCCAAAAGCACATGAAAAAGATCATAGATTGGAAAGGCTTTTCCCATAAGTTGTAATGCAACAAAGATGAGCGCAAATACCACCAGCATGGTGGTTGCTTCTAATAAGGCTCGCCCCATTAAAACATCAAAAGGGGTAACATGCGGGTATGAGAGCAACGCTTGATTCGCCCCCAGTGCCCCCGATAAACGCGATGCCATATTGCTGTACAACAACCAAGGAACAATACCCGTAGTAAAAAATATGGCTAAGTCACCACCGACTGGTGATTGCCGCCCAAATGCGGAAAAAATGGCTACTAGCACTAATACTTGTACTAATGGTTCTAATACGGCCCACAAGTAACCAATATGACTTTTACCGTATTTAGCCAATGCTTCTCGTAAAATGAGGGCGTAGATCACACGCCCTTGCACTCGTAATGCTTGCCGTAATTCACCCATTTAAATATTCAGCAACTGTACTAAGCCAACAACGTTATTTTGATCATTCAGCACCACTAAACTCGAAACCGAATATTCACGCATTTTTTCTTCTGCTTCTGCCAACATCTCGCTTTCTAAACAGGTTTTTGGCTTTGCGGTCATTAAATCCGTAGCGGTTAATTCATTAAATGGTCGGTTTTCAGCTAAGGCTCGGCGTAAATCACCATCCGTAATAATGCCTTTCAATGCGCCGTTTTCTGTCACAATAGCCACGCCTTTACGCCCCTCATTCATGGTTAATACCAGCGTGTTCATTGATGCGTGAACATCCACCAGTGGCAACAACGTGCTCTCCATCACATCGCTTACACGGGTAAGTAAACGACGTCCCAAAGAGCCACCAGGGTGGAAACGGGCAAAATCATTAGGCTGAAATTGACGTAACTTCATTAATGCCACAGCTAAAGCATCGCCTAAGGCAATGGTAAGGGTGGTTGAAGTAGTGGGTGCTAAATTATTTGGACAAGATTCCTGAGAAGCAACAAGTAATAGTGTTGCATCGGAATTTTTGCCCATGGTTGAATTTAAATTGCTGGTAATAGAAATAATTTTATTACCAAAGGATTTTAATGATGGGATCAGTTGTAGTACTTCGTCTGTTTCACCACTATTAGAGATTAATATAATGACGTCATCTCGGGTGATCATACCAAGATCGCCATGAAAGGCTTCACTTGGGTGTAAGAAGAAACTTGGTGTACCCGTAGAAGCCAGAGTTGCTGATATTTTTTTACCAACATGACCCGATTTACCCATACCACAAATAATCACATGCCCTCGGCATTTTGCCATATAGTTTAGGGCTTTTTGATATTCATTAAAGTCAACATTATTGGCCATAAGTTGTAATGCGACGGCCTGCTGATGAAACGTTTCAACAATGGAATCTAAAGCGGGTTGTTGCTCAGTAGAAAGCGAGTAGTAATTATTAATGTCAAGCGTTTTCATTATCTTTACTTAAAATATAAAACAGAGGGTATCATTTACTGTTATTAAAGAATGGATTTAAGTTTACGTTGCAATAGCTGTTGTGAATAAGAGTATCCCGCGCCAACCAGTAAATATTGTTGGCTTAGGTAATTAACAAACCGTTGTCGTTGTTTTATATCAACATGATTACGTGCTTCAATAATATTATTCATATTAGCTTGAGTGCACCATTTTGCGGCGATCCCTTGATGGGCAAAAATCGATTCGCCCATTAATAATAATGGGGTATTGGTGTGTAACACATCAATCACGGCGCTGGAATTTACGGTAAAAACAACCTGTGCTTGTTCCGTCAACGCTCTTAGATTGCCATCAACCCAATAACTGTTTTCACTAATTCGATATTCATCCATATCTAAAGGATGCGCTTTAATCGCCAAATTCATCTTATGAAATTGCGTGATATTCTCTACGAACTGGATGATCTCTTGATTGGATTCAAATGGGCTATGAAGCAAGATTTGCGAGTCATACTCCAGTTGAAGCAAAAGTAAGGCGCTGCTTTCTTTTAATTTATCATTTAAGGTTGTTCTAGGCTTAATACGATTAATTAATCTTTTCCCGTATTTTTGCAAACTATAATTGTTATGCATATAACGTAAGATAGTTCGGCTTCCGAGTACTCGCTCACTGGCAAAACAAAGTAAAAAGAGCGCAAAGATTGCCATCGACTTTAGCGAGTCGTGTTTGTCTTGTGGGGTAAACTTTACTGGCGCGTTTTCGATTTTTTCCGGCCATTGCTGTGCATCAAAGCGAATGTCCGCATAGGCATTAACCCCTTTGGGATCGATCACGGTCGTGTATGGCCGGATCAGCCCTTGTTCTGTAACTAAGTAGCGGATCTCTAATTCTCGACAAACCTCAATGGCAATGGCGTGGTACCAGCGGGTGTCATTATTAACAAGTAGAAGTGTGATCCCTTTTTCAATAATAAACGCTTTAATCGCAACATAAAAACGTGCCATGTAGCTAATTTCTTGTAACGTCAGTGCTCTGCCCTCACGTTTTTGTACAAAAGCATGATGGTAGGTTGGCAATGCCTTAATTTTATCGTAGTAAGGCTTGGCTTGTTCTTCTGTTACCTGATTAATCAGCGTTGCCGCTAAATAAATAGGAAAACTGGGTAGATATATTTTTTTAGACCAACAGGAAGTAACCGCGTATTTTTCTTTGGCGACTAACTGAGCAATTTTTTCATGTAATGATGAATACATTGGGTCTAAAGAAAGGACAACATAATCTTTCTTCATTTATTTCTTATTTAATCGCCACATTGGCTGCAACCGCAATTTGGTAAACAATTTGTGTGATGTCTTTAACGGCTTGCAAGGTCTTGGTGTCGGCCTTAGGTAAGACTAATACTTGGTCCCCTTTTTGCGGCGGCTTTTTCGGATCAAACTCAACCAAGCCGTTAGCACGTACAACAGCAATACGTTGATCTTCGGCACGTTCGGTAAAGCCACCCGCCCAAGCGATGTAATCATCCAAGGTAGCATTGGGGTTATAGACAACCGCTTGCGGCATGAGTACTTCGCCGCCAATTAGAATGAGATCGCTTTTGTTTGGAATAACAATTTTATCGCCTTGCTCTAATAAAATATTCGCCACTTGGCCGTTATCCGAAACAATGACCTTACCAAGTGGTTCAATATTACGAGCCCGCTCGGTAAAGCGCAGGACCATTTCGGCTTCGCGAGCACGAATGGCGGCTTCGCCGTCGGATGAGGCTGGCGCGGTAAAGACACTGCGCTCAAGTCGATTCAACGATTCTTCAATCATCTCTTTTTGTTTGCTGGCAACGCTTGGGCGCAAAACATAAATCGACTGGTAATCCGCTAATTCCGGATCAATGGGAATGTGGCTTAATAAGTCGTGCAAACGTGTGCGTTTGGTTACCGCAAAATAGGATGGGCCGAGATAACTGCCCATCACTTGTATGTCGATAACTTGGGCATATAAGTCATCATTAAAGACCACTTTATCGCCATCTCGTAATTCAAACGATTGAAACTCTTGATAGCTCATGTAGCGAGAAAATGGCCCGTCAATGCGGTTGCCTACCACCCCAACGTGCGAGACTTTGGCCAGTGGCTTGGCGTAAGCGGAGAGTTCATGCCCAAGTGTTTGTTCGCTATCCAGTTCAAAGCGGAAAGGGTTGCGCGCTCCGCCAGCAACGGTAATGGCGGCTTGTTGTGGCTGCACTAAAATCACGTCGCCATCTTTAAAACTGATGCGATTAAGCTGGCCTTGTTGAATAAACTCATACAAGTCGATATCTGCAATGACGTGCTGGTTGCGTAAAACTTGGATGCTGCGATAGCTGCCCCGCTCAGGATCAATGCCACCAGCGCGCTTTAAGAAATACAAGATGGAGTCCGACGCCATACCTGCGTATTGGCCGGGGCGGATCACCGGACCGGTGAGATAAACACTGACCGGCGTAACCGTAAGTAAATTTACATAAACATCGACGTTATTGGTGTATACCTGTTTAATGCGTTTACTGACTAACGCATTAAGCTGGCTGGCTTTGGTATTTAAAACATTAATTGGGCCGATCTCAGGAATAAAGATGTTCCCTTGGTTATCAACCGTTATTACATTGGAATAATTTACCGCGCCCCAAAGCCACAGGTTTATTTTATCGCCTGCCGCTATTAAATAGTTATCGTTTAAACCATCGGTGCGTTCGCTTTCATAGCCGCCAGCAAATAGGTTGGCACCATAAGGTGGTACAGCAGCTTCACCTGATGATGGCAATAAATTACGTACGTGCGTTTCACCTGGTAGTAATAAATTATTGCGATTTTCTTTATGGTAAGTGCCATTAACGAGCGCTTGATTGGTGCCATTCATCGCTGAATCGGTAACGGATGTTGGAGTCAATTGAGGGTAATGGTCGTAGCCACAAAATCCAGTAATTGAAACAAACAACCATGATGTTCCAATCCACTTATTAAATTTTAATATCATATGTTTACAATACAATTATAGGTTAAATGCTGCTGTTTCTTGGACAACTGAAGTAATTAAATACCATTGATTAGACACTGTACTTTGGTTCACTGCTGCACAAGCAAGACGACTGTTATTGCTAGATAACTCAACAATATTTAATAATCGACAACTCTGCCCTAAAGCCGATGTATAAATTTCACCTAATTCAACCGTTAGTGTTTCATGATACAAACGAGTAGCAAAAGGGTCGCTTAATTGTGACCAATATTTTTCAGAGATAGCTACCCCATTTGAATACTGCTTTTCTAAAGAAACAAGTGGCACTTTTGCTTTGATTTTACGTGGGTGGCTTGCACATCCAGATAGAATAAAAATAGCAAAAACTAAAGATATGGATTTAATATGTTTATTTAATTTCATTATTATTAAGCATGTTTAAAATAAAAAGATCGTCATCCAGTTAATAAACACAATGACTTATTTAGATAATTTTATTTTTTGGAAATAATTTAAACAGATGAAACAGCGCCAGATGTTAGTAGATACAAACTCACAAAAGCATGTATTTCATAGCCTTTTTCAAATTGCAGGCGGTTCTTTTTGCATGTTGAATCAATGGACCTCAATATCCCACATGAATAATGATGAATCTTTTTGATTGATTGGTAACCTAAATGAAACAAGCTAGACGACAAGATGTTTCAATGAGGTTAAATTACGAGTGATTCTTTATTTATTATCTCAAACAAAATAACCATCGGCTATTAGTATTTCAGGATCGTAATAGTCGCTAGTGAGTCCTCTTCGTTTGGCCTAAAATAGCATGGAGAAATTAAGATTGTAATTTCAATTATTTGATCTTAGATAAAGGATTTTCATAAACTAAAATGTAGTTAGAACAAATTAAAAACAGGTTAGTTTTTGATCAACCCCAACTAATAAAACGTCTGCTCTATTGGGGTGTTCGGTACTTAACTTTCAGTTGCGCTCCCTCAATACGAGGTAAATACTGCATGCACAATGTAGAGGAACGCGCTATGGACAAGACATTAACTCTTAATGAAACTCGGGTGATTGGCTGTTTGCTGGAAAAAGAATCAACCACGCCAGATCTGTACCCACTGACGCTCAATGCGCTCAAAGCGGCCTGCAACCAAAAAAGCAACCGTGAGCCGGTGCTGCAATTGTCGGATTCGGAGCTGCAAGACACGTTAGCATCACTGCTTGAGAAACATTTGATTCAAGTGGATCAGCACAGCCGTAGCAGTAAATATAAACATCGCTTTTGTAATACTCCCTTTGGCGGTTTAACCCTATCGCCACAAGAGCGTGGGCTTCTCTGCGTTTTACTGCTGCGCGGGCCACAAACCCCAGGGGAGTTACGCGCTCGTACGGGGCGTTTGTGTGAATTTGCCGATGTGAATGAAGTGGAACAGGCACTTCAACAATTGATAGAACAAGCCCTAGTTAGCCCATTACCGCGCGAAGCGGGTAAACGAGAGTGCCGCTATGGCCATTGTTTGAGTGGCGAGATCAGCGCGGTGTCGCAAGCGGAATTAGCCGAGACCGATAAAGCCACCATTGCCGCTTTAACCAAAGAGAACCAGATCTTAAAATTAGAAGTCGCACGCCTAACGGCCGAACTGGCTCAATACACAAGCCCAAATCAGAAATAATCCACTTTGGCTGCAACCGATTTTTAGCATAAGTGCCATTGGGGCATAAAAGATCGGCCATTCAACAAAACAGGATTCTGGGGGCCAATCGCCCCCACTGCGCGCCCTTGAAGGATCTTCGATTTGTGCGTCTCAGATTCGCAGGCGTTCTGTATCCATCTCCGTTGATCAGCCTGAGCAATTACTACAGGCAGATCGTTACAGGCTTCTTGTTGCTGCAAGCACACTTTGCCGCTCAGCACCAAAGCGCATGCTACGGTGCTCATCCTGTTACCACGCTTGAATAAACCGCTGCCTTTAGCGATATACATATAACCATTTTCACTCTTGGCACGTTCTGTTCACCCATCTAACATAGCCATCTATACGTATAAAAGGCCGAAGAGTTATTGCTCCGTTTTGGCCATCAGCAGTCGCAAGGAATCGCCATGAGCCACGCCATACACCAGCAATTAGCCCAACGGATCTTAATTTTAGATGGTGCAATGGGCACGATGATCCAGCGCCATCAGCTTACTGAGGCCGACTTTCGAGGGCAGCGTTTTGCCGATTGGCCGTGTTTGCTAAAAGGCAATAATGATCTGCTCTCACTCACTCAGCCACAATTGATTGCCGATATTCACCGCCAGTATTTATTAGCTGGCGCGGACATTATTGAAACCAATACCTTTAATAGCACCACCATTGCGATGGCGGATTACCAAATGGCGCCGTTGGCGGCAGAGATCAACTACCAATCGGCTTGCCTTGCCCGCACCGTGGCCGATGAGATCAGCGCCAGTACTGGCGTGCCTCGGTTTGTGGCTGGCGTACTGGGCCCAACGAATCGCACCTGCACCTTAAGCCCAGATGTAAATGATCCGGGTTATCGCAATATCGATTTTGATGAGCTGGTGAACGCCTATGCCGAGGCCACCAACGCCCTGCTTGATGGCGGGGCAGATCTGCTGTTAGTGGAAACCGTGTTTGATACCTTAAATGCCAAGGCGGCGCTGTTTGCACTCTCGCAGATCTTTGCCCAACGAGGCCAAACTTGGCCGGTGATGATCTCCGGTACCATTACCGACAGCTCGGGCCGCACCTTAACCGGCCAAACCACCGAAGCGTTTTATAACTCTTTACGCCACATTCAGCCCATCAGCTTCGGCTTAAATTGCGCCTTAGGCCCTAAAGAGCTGGTACCGTATTTGGCCGAGCTGCATCGCATTAGTGAATGTGCGATTTCAGCTCACCCCAATGCGGGCTTGCCCAATGAATTTGGCCAATACGATGAAACCCCCACCCAGATGGCGCAGCTCATCGGCCAGTGGGCCGCCGATGGGTGGCTTAATATTGTGGGCGGCTGTTGCGGTACCACGCCTGAGCACATAAAAGCCATTGCCGAAGCCGTGCGCCCATACCCGCCACGGCAAACGCCAACGTTGCCGGTAGCCACCCGCTTGGCCGGATTAGAACCCTGTAACATCGATGAACAGACGCTGTTTGTGAATGTAGGAGAACGCACCAACGTCACCGGCTCCGCCCGTTTTTTGCAATTGATTAAAAGTGGCGATTATGACACCGCGTTAGAGGTGGCCAAGCAACAGGTGGAAAACGGCGCGCAGATCATCGACATCAACATGGATGAGGGGATGCTTGATGCTGAAGCGGCAATGGTGCGCTTTTTAAAACTGATCGCCGCCGAGCCAGAGATAGCCAAAGTGCCGATTATGATTGACTCTTCGAAATGGTCAGTCATTGAGGCGGGCTTAAAATGGATTCAAGGCAAAGGGGTGGTGAACTCCATCTCGCTCAAAGAGGGCGAAGCCGCTTTTATTGAACAAGCCACTTTAGTGCGGCGCTATGGTGCAGCCACCATTGTGATGGCCTTTGACGAACAAGGCCAAGCTGATACCTATCAGCGCAAAGTCGAGATCTGCCAACGGGCTTACCGCATTCTTACCGAGCAAGTAGGGTTACCCGCCGAAGACATTATCTTTGATCCCAATATTTTTGCCATCGCCACCGGCATTGAAGAGCACAACAATTACGCCGTAGATTTTATTCAAGCTTGCCACACCATTCGAACCACCCTGCCCCACGCTAAGATCTCAGGCGGCGTTTCGAATGTGTCGTTCTCCTTTCGCGGCAATAATCCGGTGCGTGAAGCCATCCATGCGGTGTTTCTCTATCACGCCATTCAACAAGGGTTGTCGATGGGGATTGTGAACGCAGGGCAACTGGCCATCTATGACGACATTCCCAAGCCATTACTCGCTGCGGTGGAAGACGTTGTGCTTAACCGCCGCGCCGACGCCACCGAGCAATTGCTGGCCATTGCCCAGCAATACCAAGGCGAAGGGGTACAGCAAGCCGATCCCAAAGAAGCGGAATGGCGCGGCTGGCCGGTTAACAAGCGCTTAGAACATGCGCTTGTTAAAGGGATCACCCAATTTATTGAAGAGGACACCGAAGCTGCCCGTCAACTCGCCACATTGCCGTTAGAAGTAATTGAAGGGCCATTAATGGATGGCATGAATGTGGTGGGCGATCTCTTTGGCGCAGGCAAAATGTTTTTGCCGCAGGTGGTGAAATCGGCACGAGTAATGAAACGCGCGGTCGCCTACTTAAACCCTTACATTGAAGCCTCGAAGGTCAAAGGCCAAAGTAACGGCAAAGTATTAATGGCCACGGTTAAAGGCGATGTGCACGATATTGGTAAAAACATTGTTGCTGTGGTGCTGCAATGCAATGGCTACGAAGTGCTGGATCTGGGCGTGATGGTGCCGGTGGAAACCATTATTGAAGTGGCTCAAAAAGAGCAAGTAGACGTGATTGGTATGTCGGGTCTCATCACCCCATCGCTGGATGAAATGATCCATAACGTGCAGATGTTTCACAAAACGGGGCTAACTATCCCCTGCATTATTGGCGGCGCAACCACCTCTAAAATCCATACCGCGGTAAAAATACAAGAGCACTATCCCCACGGCGCCATTTATGTGCCAGACGCCTCTCGTACCGTGCCGGTCGTGGCCAAATTATGCAGCACCGGCAAACAAGCCTTTATTGATGATCGCTACCAAGAGTACCGCCAGCTTAAGCAACAACGTGAAAACCAAGGGCAGCGCAAAACGTTAATTCCCTTGGCCATCGCGCGGGCGAATCGCAATCAGATTGACTGGGCGCGTTATCAGCCTGTTACCCCCAATCAACTTGGGGTGCATACCTTATTAGATTACCCGTTGGCGGATCTCATCGAACGCATCGACTGGACGCCCTTTTTTCGCAGCTGGGGGCTGCATGGTCGATTCCCCGCCATCTTTAACGACACCACCGTCGGTGCCGAAGCGCAGGAGCTGTACGACAATGCGCAAACCATGTTAAACCAAATAATAGCGCAGGGCTGGCTGCGTGCAGCGGCGGTTTATGGGCTGTTCCCAGCCAATACGTTAGCGAATCATGACGACATTGCGCTTTATGCGGATGAAACGCGCCAAACGCCCATCGCTATCCTACACATGCTGCGCCAACAAATTGAACGCGTGGATAACCATAACTTCTCTTTGGCCGATTTTGTGGCGCCCAAAACCAGTGGCATCCATGATTATATGGGCGCTTTTGCGGTAACCGCGGGCATTGGCATTGATACGCACGTTGCCCGTTTTGAGGAAAATGGCGACGATTACAGCGCCATTATGCTTAAAGCCTTGGCCGATCGCCTCGCAGAGGCCTTTGCCGAGCGCCTGCATGAGCGCGTACGGAAAGAGTTTTGGGGCTACGCCGCGGATGAGCAATTGGATAACGACGCGTTAATTAAAGAGCGTTATAAAGGCATTCGGCCGGCACCCGGTTATGCGGCTTGCCCTGATCACACCGAAAAACAAACGCTTTGGCAAATTTTGCAGCCAGATCAACGTATTGGTTTAAAGATCACCGAAAACTTTGCCATGTATCCGACCGCGGCAGTCTCCGGTTGGTATTTTGCCCACCCAGAATCGCGTTATTTTGGCATTACCGAAATCGATCACACTCAACTGCAAGATTACGCGCAGCGCAAACAGATGAGCCGTGACACCGCAGCCAAATGGCTGGCACCACTATTACCCTGAAGGCGACTACCCTGAAGGCGACAACGCTAGGCTAAATATCGGCCGTGCTAAAAGCCCCAAACGCTGCCAAGCGTTGGGGCTTTATGGATGGAGAGAATCAGAACGGCGAGCTTTTAGTGCGACTAACGCCCTATTTCATGCTGCTACTCTGCACCGCTGAGCTGGAGTCATCGGTCACTTTGGCCACCACTTTGTCCCAATCCACCCGATGTAAAAAGACGGTTGCTTCACAATGTGTACAGCGGTATTTATTCCATTCAATACGGCTGATGTAGCGCTCCACAAAACTACGTGGCATGCGCAGCATTTGGTTTTCTTCACCACAATGGGGGCAAGTGATAATCATAATTTCAGTCCTTGAAATAATGCTCGAAAATCCAGCCATATAAACCGATATGGCGCTTTCTATGAACCTAAAACCAACCCACTCAAAAAACAACATTTTCCTTACAAATTGGCGACAGATTTATTCGTAGGCTGAATAAATACAACGGTAAAAAAACTCAGTTTGGTGTAGCGATTTAGGCAATATGCCAACGTTAACGTGACATGTGGGTTGCTTATGTGGGGGTAAACCGGCCAAAAAGAAGCGAAATGCACTGGGGCCAAAAAGATCACGATGGCACAAGGCCATGCGGCTGAATCACACTCAAAGCCGGCAGTATGAACAAGCAAAAAGAGAACAAAAGCGGGACGCACATTCCAAAGGACAAAGAGGAATACGCACAAAAATAAGCAATAAAACAGAATTCAACATCATCACCAAGATCACCAAGCTCGCAGCCGCCAAGTGGTACGAGCCAAGCAAGAGATGATGATAAAGGCATATAGGCCATGCGCTTTTTAATGACGAAAGTGACAGTGGAGCAACAGCAAGTTGAATTTTGAAGAAAGGCGGCATCCACCGTTATTACGATTTAAACATGCCTTTATAAGTCATCAATCACCGAGATTTATTCCACCACCAGTTTCTTTTCAAACTTAAGTTCAATTCGTTTAAAGTCATTACGGTGTAAATAAATAATAGCTTGGCAATGCGGACAACTGTGTTTATGCCAATCCACTCGAGTCAGGTAACGTTCAATAAAATTGCGATGCAAACGTGGCATCTGTGCTTCTGTCGCACATTGAGGGCAGCTAATAAGCATTATTAAACTCCTTGTAAAATACATGCAGTTAAGCATAAAAATGGAATCTAGCTTTGCCATGAGGCAGGGCATTGGCTTTATTTTAACATCGATTTAAATCCGCAAACAGGCACCGTTAATTTGAACTAAATTTAAATACTTACCCTTGAGAGTTGAATTAAAGATAGGGATAGGAATAGAAACAAATAAAATAAAAACGCGAGCCTAAAATAGTGCTCGCGTTAATATCATACACTAACGTTTGCTTGCAGCCGTCACAACGCAAACCAAGTGGATTCAGCTCTGATTAATCTGCTTGCGTATGCAAGCGACTTTGGCAATAAGCATAAGCCACATCAAACGCTTGCTTTTGAAACTTCTTTAATCCCAGTTCATCAAAACTGGCCTGTACCGGATTCCGTTTAATCCACTCTTTCATTTCCGTTGGGTGCATAATGCTGGCACTGACGCTGGTTATCAGCTGCATCGCCGTTTCCATTTTAAAGCCACCGCCACTGCCGGCGTATTTTCCTTTGGATGGGCGCTCAATAATGGCGATATGATCCACATGGTAATCTTCCACCAACTTGCCAAAGGCAAAATGGAACTTACGAATGGCTTCTGTGCTCTCCAGCTTTGCCATGGTCATGGATAACGCGCGCATGGATGGCACGGCGATAAGCCCATCTTCCATGGTTAATAAGCAAAATAGCGCTTCCCCGCCTTTGATCTCTACCCCTAAAACTCGCATGGTGCCTCTTTTTCTTAACTTTGCAATATGGCCGTTGCCACTGGTGATTGGCGCTTATTGTAGCTTGCTCTTTGACTTGGCAGCCAGTAAAGCGCGTAAGAAGCCTGAATTCCTCACCCCATCAGGCAAAGCCGCTGCGTTTTGCCATCACCAAAGTTGGATCTGCGCTTGTAAATAACGGCAGCTCCCTACCGGCAGCTAGCCTCAGGGCATAAAAAAGCTCGCACTGGGCGAGCAATTATGAGGGCGAATTGACGGTACCGCGATAGGCGGAGCGTTAATCGCTGCCAAATAGATCGCGCGTATACACTTTATCTGCCACATCACGGATTTCATCGGTAAGACGGTTGGCCACAATGACGTCGGCCGTGGCTTTAAACTCTTCAAGATCATTAATGACCCGAGAGTTAAAAAATTCCGCTTCCGTAAGTACCGGCTCATACACCACCACTTCGATGCCTTTGGCTTTAATCCGTTTCATCACCCCCTGGATGGAGGAGGCTCGGAAATTGTCAGAGCCCGATTTCATGATCAACCGGTGCACCCCAACCACTTTGGGTTGACGCGCCACAATGGCATCAGCAATAAAGTCTTTACGGGTGCGGTTGGCATCCACAATGGCGGAAATGATGTTATTGGGCACATTAGCGTAATTGGCGCGCAGCTGTTTGGTGTCTTTGGGTAAGCAGTAGCCACCATAGCCAAAGCTTGGGTTGTTGTAGTGATCACCAATGCGGGGATCGAGCCCAACCCCTTCGATGATCTGGCGGCTGTTCAGCTGATGCGCTTCGGCGTAGCTATCAAGCTCGTTAAAGTAGGCCACCCGCAGTGCTAAGTAGGTGTTCGAAAACAGCTTTACCGCTTCGGCTTCGGTGGAGTCGGTAAATAATACGGGGATCGCCGTTTTCAGCGCGCCCTGCTGCAATAACTGGGCAAAGGTTTCCGCCCGTTCACTGCGCTCTCCAACGATGATCCGTGAAGGATAGAGATTGTCGTACAGCGCTTTGCCTTCACGCAAAAATTCTGGCGAGAAGATCAAGTTTTCGCAGCCAAAGCGGGTTTTGGCATCGCGAGTGAACCCAACCGGCACGGTGGATTTAATCACCATTACGGCATTGGGGTTGATGGCCATGACTTGCTGGATCACCGCTTCTACCGAACGGGTATTAAAATAGTTAGTTTGGGGATCGTAATCGGTTGGGGTAGCAATAATCACAAAATCGGCATCGCCATAAGCGGCTTCTGCATCAAGCGTGGCGGTAAAGTTCAGTGTCCGATTAAGCAGAAAATCTTCGATTTCCTTATCCACGATGGGAGAACGGTGCGCATTTAGCATGGCCACTTTTTCCGGCACAATATCAACGGCCACAACCTGATGGTGCTGTGCCAATAACATCGCGTTTGACAGCCCGACGTACCCCGTTCCCGCAACAGCAATTTTCATATCTGCTCCCTAAGATAAAATCAATGAAAGAGAGCTCATCTTAGATGAGCTCTCTTTCAGTTAAAGCATAAGTGCTTGTTTAGTCAAAGGCCAAACTTACTCTCTGCTTCGGTGTAAATTTACCAGCAGCTGGGCTTCTGCTTTAGGTAGCTCACACTCGCGGATCACTTCATCCACATCGGCCCCTAAGGCCACCATTTTCATGGCACGCTGGTACAACTTGGCACTGGGATCGCTTTCCACCACCACTTCGTCTTGGCGCGCTTGCATGTGCTGCAGCATCTGCTCTAGTTGCTGTATTTTTTTCTCAGCATCAACAAATAAGCCAACGACATCATGTACCTGACTTTGCAGGGTTTCGTTTTGATGCTGTGTGGCTTTAAGCACCACTTTAATGGCTTTTAGCTGCTTGTTTTGCTCCAGCATTTTTTTATCTTGCTCGGCTAAAGCACGGTGCCAGCGCCGAGTTAAGAGCAGCATTGCCACTCCCATACATACGATGGCACCTAAGCCGACAAACAGTGGCCAGTAACTCATAATGCCGCGATATCAATCCATTCTTCGTTGCTGAGCAGCTTTTCAAAGTCTACTAGAATCAGCAGTTGGTCATCGCGATGGGCGACCCCTTGGATGAACTTGGCGCTGTCGTCATTACCAATGTTTGGTGAGGTATCGATTTCAGAACGATTGAGGTACACCACCTCGGCAACCGAATCCACTAAGATCCCCACGACTTGATCATCAGACTCAATAATCACAATACGGCTATGGCCGTTCAGTTCACCAGCTGGCAAACCAAAACGGGCACGGGTATCAATAACGGTAACCACGTTACCCCGTAGGTTAATAATGCCAATCACGTATTCTGGCGCACCAGGCACCGGAGCAATATCAGAATAACGCAGCACTTCACGCACTTGCATTACGTTAATGCCGTAGGTTTCCTGATCCAATTGGAAGGTTACCCATTGCACGACTTCATCATTTTTGTCGCTGCCATCGAGCACGCTGGTTTGAGTATTCATGGGTTCACAGCTCCTTAAGTTTGCTGTCTAGACCGGCGTCTAACAGCTGAATAAGTTCGGGCACATCAAGCACCACACACATTTTTTCTTTAACGATGCCAGCCAGATAACGACGTTTATCGGTTTCTTTGCGCCACCGGATCTCGGAGCGCAGTAACGGTTTGGCATCCACTAAGGCTTCGCACGCTAAGCTCCAGCGGCTGTTACCTAATTTAACCAGATATTGATAGTGCACTTGTTCTATCAGTTGTTGGTGGCGATCGGGCATCAACCACCGACAAGTATCCACGACGAAAGTGCGGGAATTGTCTTGGAACCGTTGGCCGATCATCCAGTCTGGCTGACCCGGTACTTTGGTGCACTCCACCAACGGTCGAATGCCACCGAGTTGCTGTAACGGTACGGCCACCAGTATACCGGCAACCGAAAAATACAAACACTGAAACTCATTGCCTAATTCCGGCTGAGCTTGTTCTGGCGTGACCAATTGCGGCTGGCGTGTCGCCGAATACAGCTGCGCTAAAACGGGCGTGTCATTACTGGTGCTGGGCTCAGACTCCGCGAGCATGCTTTGCGGCTCTGGCTCTGGCTCTGGCTCTGGCTCTGGCTCTGGCTCTGG